>JAAYPI010000046.1 GCA_012519885.1 Bacteroidales bacterium | reverse complement strand
AGAGTGTCAATTAGTTCAGGTATTTCAAACTTTAACTTGGAAATGCTTAACTTTTTTAATTCAAAAAGTGGGATTGTATTCGCCAAAAAAGGTATTGATGCACCTTCAAAGAAAATATTAACAAGACCTTTCCTAAAATATTCATTTTTCTGGATATGCTTTAAAATTGTGCTATCAGACCACTCTTGAATATTATCAGGACTTGTTTCATTGTACCATTTTTCTTTAAAAACGAGGCTGTTTAGTTCAGGATTATCAACTATTCGGATAATAGTTGTCAACCGCTTTAAGTATTCATTTGAAAAACCTGTTAAAGCCAATAATGCTCTTAATCCATTCTCCTTTTCAGTTAACAGCCATTCAAAAATTTCTTTCTTTAAACCTTCTGTTTCTACTTTGTTTTTAACAATTAAGAGAGTCTCTTTGAGTGAATTGATATATCCTTCGTAATTTTCTTCAAACTTTGAGTTGAAAAAATAAAATGTGTTTTTCTGGATTACAGTTAAAAACTTATCGTCAACGCTTTTTGCCATATTATTGTTTTTCAAAAATTAGTACATATTCTTCTTTCATTGTGTTTCTCATGCCTTTGATAGGTTTCAAAATACTTTTGACTAACGGCATGTCATATTTCTTTGCTGAATTTATTACCGTTTCTTCCAGTCTGATTCCACCAGTTTGATTGGTATTTGAACCAATTATCAAAACAAAATATTTTCCTTTTTTCAAAACCTTAGAAACTTGCAAACAAAATAAATCCATGTCAGCAAAATAGTTTTCGAGTTTTTGATTTTTTGTTTTTCCTTTAAGACCAATTAGTCTGTTTTTTAATTCGGTCGTTTCATAACCTAAAAATTCTAATTGGTCTTTGTCATTCTCAACATAATCAATTGCAAATGAATATGGAGGAGAAGTTATCACACAATCAACGGAATTGCTTTCAATCTTGATATTCAAAGCATCCGAATCAGATAAAACATTCAAGTTGCCTATTTTATTCTGGTCAAAATACTTGTTAGATAAAAATGATTTTACAGTTTCAATATATCTTGGTAAAACCTTATCAAATAATTGTTCATGGTTTGATTTTACAACTCTTTTTGAGTAACCCAAGGCATCTAAAAATGCTAAAAATGCAAGGTTATATATTTTAATTTTATTATCATCGCCAATCTTAGTTATTTTCTTTAAAACATCTCCTTGCTTGAAAAAATCGAACAATTTCTTGTTTTCAATTTTTGTTTGTTCTAATAATTTCAGGTCAATAGTTAGTGCTTCATACTTTGTTTTAATCATTAATTGGCAAAAAGGACTAACATCAATTGCATTGGAATTTATACCCATTAATGCTGCTTCTACATTTGTTGTACCACTGCCAGCCATTGGGTCTAAAATAGTTTCACCTTTTTGTATGTTTAAAATATTTATTAACCCTTTAATTAATTGTGGATGAAATTTTCCTCGATAAGGGAATAAACCATGAGTGGCATATCCTGTAGAAAATTGACCTTCTTCAAAATATGCCTGTGTTGCTGATGACCTGTCAGCATGAATTTTTTCTGAATTATTTGAATATAATAAGTAATGCTTTGAGAACTTATTGTCAACTGCCTTTATATAAGCAGTTCTTTCTAAGAGTTCTTCGCCTGATAAGCTCTTATACTCCAGATGAGCTAATTCTAATTCAAATAATTCATTAACACTTGGGAAAAGCTCAACCTTGTTCCCAAATGCCTCATTTATTATAGATTCTGTGTTAAAAATATCATTCATAATCTTGCAAAAATACTGAAAAAAATTGAGGGTTCATTAATATTTTACTGTGTTTTTGGTGTGTCGGCAAAATGAAGGCTCTTTTGGCTTTACGAAGCGATGGCTTTTGTGTCGGGCAAAGCCAAATGTGCCTGAAAGTGTGTCGGTATTTATCATTTTTCTTCTTTGTCTTTATGCAGCAAAAATTTTCCTTTCATTCTGTCGTTGTCTTTTTTCTCGGCTTGCTTGTAACATCTGTGTATGTACACCAAGGTGCACCTATTTCTATTATAGTTTATTATTTGTATATTATAATATGCTGATAATTAGTATTGTATTGTTTTAGACAGAACAAATTGATGGTACACCTATCCATTTGTTAAATTATGCTTAAATCTCTACTTTTCTCAATTTCCTCGAAACACTTTATTTCTGTAATAATCTCGTAAAGCTACTAAAGATTTTTGGATTTAAAAAACTTGAAGTGTGTTTTTTTTCAACTTGTTGTTACAAACAACAAACCAAAAACTCCTCGCTGAAAACGAGGAGTAGAGAAAAAACCACATCATCGTGCAGCCAATAATTCTTCTTTTAAAAACGGAATGGTGTAACCACAATTTTGTTGTACTACTTCTTCGGGTTTTCCTTGGCACAAAATAGTACCGCCTTTTTCTCCACCTTCAAGTCCAATATCAATGATATGATCGGCACATTTTATCACATCTAGGTTGTGTTCAATTACAACTAAGGTATTGCCTTTGTCAACCAATCGATTCAGTACGCCTAGTAACACATTAATATCTTCGAAATGCAAACCTGTAGTTGGCTCATCCAGTATATACATGGTTTGTCCTGTGTCTTTTTTTGCCAATTCGGTGGCTAGCTTTACTCGCTGACTTTCGCCTCCCGATAAGGTGGTAGAGGGTTGCCCTACTTTGATATAACCTAGTCCTACATCTTGCAACACACGCAAGCGATGAACGATGGTTGGTATATTGTCAAAAAATTCTACCGCCTGATTAATCGTCATATTCAAGACATCTGCGATGGATTTCCCTTTGAACCGCACTTCCAATGTTTCTCGGTTATACCGTTTTCCATGACAATCAGGACAAGGCACATACACATCTGCCAAAAAACTCATTTCTAAGCGATTATACCCGTTTCCTTTGCAGGTTTCGCACCTACCTCCTTTTACGTTAAACGAAAAACGACCTGGTTTATATCCACGTATTTGTGCTTCAGGCAAATTAACATACAAATTGCGTATATCCGAAAATATACCTGTATAGGTAGCTGGATTAGAACGAGGTGTACGTCCGATAGGCGATTGGTCAATTTGTATAACTTTATCAATATGTTCCAATCCCTCTACAGTATCATACGGTAGCGGATTTTTAAGAGAATGATAAAAATGTTGGCTCAAAATGGGATACAAGGTACCGTTAATTAAGCTAGATTTTCCGCTTCCCGATACACCCGTAACACAAATAAACATTCCTAATGGGAAAGACACATCAACCCCTTTTAGGTTATTCCCTTTTGCTCCTTTAATTCGCAAATAATTGCCGTTTCCATCGCGTCTTTTAGGGGGTATTTCTATTTTCCTAACTCCTGTAATATAATCAGAAGTTAAGGTATGTGCACGCAGCATTTCCGAGGGAGTTCCTGCAAAAACCAACTCACCACCTAATCGTCCAGCTTTGGGACCTAAATCAACCACATAATCGGCTGCCAACATCATGTCTTTGTCGTGTTCTACAACAATGACGGTATTTCCCATATCACGTAATTGCTTTAACGAGTCTATCAGTTTTAAATTATCTCGTTGGTGCAATCCAATACTGGGCTCGTCTAAAATATACAGCACATTGACTAATTGAGACCCAATCTGCGTTGCCAATCGTATGCGTTGGCTTTCGCCTCCCGACAAACTCATGGAAGGACGATTAAGAGAGAGGTAAGTAAGTCCCACATTTAATAAAAACTGTAACCTTGTGGTAATTTCTTTACAAATTTCTGTGGCAATTACTTTTTGTCTTTCATCAAAATGTTGTGTGTTGAGTTGTATCCAACTATGCAATTGCTCAATATCCATAGCAGACAATTCAGCAATATTTTTATCCAAAATTTTGAAAAACAAGGCTTCTTTTTTAAGGCGTGTACCATTACACTCTGGGCATACGACTGTTTCTGAAAATTGTTCAGCCCACTTTTGAGCTGTTGCAGAGGCATCGCTATCTTGTTGCATGGTTACATAGTGCACAATGCCATCAAAGGCAATAGGATAATTAGATAAGCCTGCTGTTTCGCTTTTGATAAATAATTTATCGGATGTGCCATAAATAATTTTATCCACTAATTCTGGGGGCAATTTTTTTATAGGTGTTTTCAGCGTACAATCGTATTGTTCGCATAATGTCTGAATTTGTAAAAATAATATCCCATTTTTGAATTTTCCTAAGGGTGCAATGGCACCATCATAAATAGAAAGAGAGTCGTCAGGAATAATTTTACTACTATCTATTTTGGTAATAACACCTACCCCATTACATTTTGGGCAACAGCCTTTGGGCGAATTAAAAGAAAAATCGTGAGGAGCAGGCTCATTGTACGAAATTCCAGTAGTCGGACACATTAATTTTTTGCTAAAAAACCTGATTTCATCGCTATTTTTATCTAATACCATAACAATTCCATCGCCTTGGGTTATCGCTATATGTAGCGAATCTTTCAATCTTTTTTCGTGCTTGGCAGCTACTTCCAATCGGTCAATAACGACTTCAATATCATGATTTTTGTATCTATCAAGTTTTAATCCATGTACAATTTCTCTCAATTCGCCGTCTATCCGCACATTCAAATAGCCCTTCTTTCTTATTTGTTCAAACAACTCTTTGTAATGTCCTTTGCGGGTTCTAACGACAGGAGCTAACAAATACACGTTTTTTCCACTATATTGCTGTAAAAGCAATGAAAGAATCTGCTCTTCGGTATATTTTACCATTTTCTCACCAGTGATATACGAATACGCCACACCAGCTCGTGCATACAAAAGACGTAAAAAATCGTATATTTCGGTAACCGTGCCCACAGTAGAATGTGGATTGCGATTGGTTGTTTTTTGTTCTATGGCAATAACCGGGCTCAAACCCTTTATTTCATCAACATTCGGACGTTCGATATTGCCCAAAAAATTACGTACATAGGCAGAGAATGTTTCTACATAGCGTCTTTGTCCTTCCGCAAATATGGTATCAAACGCCAAAGAAGATTTACCACTTCCGCTCAGTCCAGTAATTACAGTTAGGCTATTGTGAGGTATTTTAACGTCTACATTTTTGAGGTTATGTTCTTTCGCTCCAAAAACTTCTACATACGTTTGTTCATGTTCATCTTCTCGTATCATCGTACTACTCTATAATGCAACAACTTTTGGTTTAATTTAGGTAATTTATTCACCACCACTGTATCTATCTTCCACCTCACTTCCATCGTACTTCCATTAAACTCCGACCCAATAGGTATCTCAAAGCTTAAATAAACAGTATCCCTTGTATTTGTTGTAAAAATAGCTCTCATGGGATTGGATACATCATCAAAAGAAATATACTGTAAGGTATCAGTATAATTCATATCACTACTCCAGTTTTTCTTTGTTGGACGAATAGGAGAGAAAAAAGAAGATATATCTAATTTCCTGCGTAATGTTTGATTTTTCCTATTTTCTTGCTCACTCAAATCGACAAAACCTTTCCCTTCAAAGAAATTTAAAAACCGCTCTTCCCTTTCATTCAAAATTCGTATTGTTCGTTTCTCAGCCAATATATTATCTACACGTAAATAATAGGTTTTACCGTCATATTCAAATGAGTACAAATTGCTCGACAAATCTACTAACCGTAAAAGCGTAACAGATGTTTTTTTATTATACGTAATTTTTGCCTTAAATACGGAATCTTCTTGAAAAATAGTGTACTCCATCAAGTTCCAATTCCTATCAAACAACGAATAGGTTCCTAGCACCTTCTCCAACACATTTGTTTGTGTAATACTGTTTGTTTCGTGGGTTGGTGGTGTGTCTATTGTTTTTTCTTTGGTACAAGAAAAAAACACGAGAAGAAACACAAAAAATAGTATATATGGTTTTATATGTTGCATCAATCTATATATGTAAGTCTTTCTTATTCGATAGACGATTTTTTATTGCAAGTACAACCGACATAAGGATATACAAACAGATAGACAACGCAAAGCCAAAGAAAAAGAATGCAACAAGTAGCACAAGTGAAAGCAATAAAAAAGTATATTGCACCTTATTGTTAGCAATACTAAATCCTTTCATTTTGAGAGAAAACATAGGTAAAGGCGATACTAGTAAAAAACAAGACACACAAACCAACGCTAGTAATAGATATAAACCCACAACAGGTATTGTCCAAAATGAAAATTGGCTTAACGCAATTCCACCAATTAATATCGCATTCGCTGGCGTAGGCAAGCCTCTAAAACTGGTTGTTTGAGACTCATCAATATTAAACTTAGCCAATCGTAGTGCAGAAAATACAACAATAAAAAAACCTGTATAAGGGAATAAAAAAGCATAATCAAACATTGCCTCTGGATACGGAAATTCTTTAAACAAAGAAAACACAATAACACTAGGTGCTAATCCAAAGCTCACCAAATCGGCTAACGAATCGAGTTGTTTGCCTAATTCTGAATATGCTCCGAGCAAACGAGCCAGAAAACCATCCAGAAAATCGAATACAGCTGAAAGGAAAATAAATAATGTAGCAAACAATAAATTACCCTCAAAAGCAAACGATACTGCAATGGCACCAGAGAATAAATTGAAACACGTTATCGTATTTGGGATATGTTTTTTAATAGTAAATGACATATGGTATAATGATTAAAAAAATGGTTTATTCATAGTAGACGAACCCTCAGCAGCTTTTTCTACTTCCAACATAGCATCGAGTTTACGCTCAAAACCTTGCGATGGACTTAATGCTGGACTATGGCTAAAAAAACCTTCTCTATCCAACAAATAATAGGAAGGAATATTTTGCACACCAAATGCATCTATCAATTGGGCATCACTATTCCAATTGCAAAAAATTAAGTCCGCACCTATTTCCTTTGTATAGGCTATTGTTTTCGCCTCAGTTTCTTGTGCAAAGATAAATACAACTTCTAGGTTTTCAGCATATTTTTTACGCAATTTATCCAAATAAATAATATCTGCATAGGTTTCGTTTATCAACGAACTAGCAAAAACTATATACACATACTTCCCTGCAAAATCCGAAAACGTAATTGTTTTTCCTTCAATAGTACGTAATTCATTCACATTGGGCTTACTTCCAACATGGGCTTTTTTCAACCTATACAACACTTCCTGTGCCAATTTTTTATTTTCTGGATACAAGCTTGTATGGCTGATTTGTTCCAATAAATTGATAATAGTTGTCCTATCTTTCGGTTTTAGAGAAAAATTTCCCCATAAGTTATACAAAATTACGAGCTCCTCTAATTGGGGATTATTCCAATGCGTAAGCAATGCAAATTGTTCCCTAAGCGATACAATATTTGCATTATGATACGCTTGAAAAAATGCTTTAGCGTTTGGTTGAGATTCAAGGAGGTTAAAATATCCCTCAAATAACACTGTAAATGCTTCACAATATGCTGGATTATGATAGTGTACTGGCATGGATATAAAATAATCTTGAATGCTCCAATTCGGAGCTAATTCTACTTGTAAATTTGCTAATAATGCATACGTACTTTGTTTGTATATAGAAAAAAAATCATTCTTACTAGGAAAGACCATTTCAAGACTATCTATTACAGCAGAAAGATATCTTTTAGAAAGGTCGGTATACATGGCATTATTCCATACCTCATCAATAGCTAGTTCAAATTGAAGAATTCGTTGATTAATATCATCTGGAGGTTGATTTTGTAACCCAACAAGTACCTCTTGTGGTGTAAAATACATGTTTAACAACTGAGCGTCCGTTTTGGGCTGATAGGGCATCGGTTGCAAATGGTACGTTTTTGATGGTTCGATAAACAAAATACCCCTAAAAGCACCCAAATCGACAAAACACTTACGAACTTTATCAAGGGTAAAAACAAACTCAAATACACCTGCAGAATCAATGCTTGTTGTCGTTAAAACTTCTTGTTTATAGCTGATTTCATCGGTAAAATAGTACAACTCTATCGTAGCACCTGGATATCCAGATACCGTGCCAGACACACACGTAGATTCAGTTGCATATACAGGCACATATAGCAACAAAAGGAGCATAAAAACCAGCATATTTTTTTTCATTCCGTAAAAATACAAAAAGATATAGACAAAAAAATAATTTAACGTACTTTTGTACAAAGTTAACATGTTTATGTATACAAAAGAAAATGTTTTACTAGGAATGAGCGGAGGAACGGATAGTTCTGTATCAGCCTTTTTACTCCAGCAAGCAGGGTATAATGTTATTGGCGTTACTTTCCGTTTTTACGAGCATAACAATGACCAAACCTACCTACAGAAGGCTAGTAATATGGCAAAACACCTACACATGCCACACTATATTGTTGATAAACGCAAGGACTTCCAATCAATTGTAATAGAAAATTTCACGAATGAATACCTTGCAGGGCGTACCCCTTTTCCTTGTGCCCATTGTAATACATATCTGAAATGGGATGCCTTACTCGAACAAGCTCATCGGTTAGATTGCCCCCATATTGCTACTGGACATTATGTGAATACAATCAAAAAGGATAATTGCACCTACCTCTCTATGGGGAAAGATATTGATAAAGACCAAACTTTTTTTCTTTGGGGCATGCCTCAAGAAGCCATTGAACAAGCTATTTTCCCTTTGGGTAATTTGCTCTATCACGAAGTGCAAAACATTGCTACCTCCAACCAACTTCCGGTAAAACAAAATAAAAACAGTGTAGGTGCATGTTTTTGTCCTTCCGACTACCGACCTCTTTTAAAAAAAATTGCAACAGAAAAAGGAATACAGATTCATCAAGGAATATTTACCGATGAAATCGGTAATTTTCTAGGAAAACACGAGGGTTACCCATTTTACACCATTGGTCAACGTAGGGGTTTGGGTTTGCAACATATCTCCCCTTTGTATGTAAAAAAAATCAATAGAGAAACCAATTCCATTATTGTAGCACCAAAAGAATCGTGTTACCAAACGACCGTACATTTAACAGGATTAATTTGTCGCCAACTTGTAGAAAAAGAAAAACAGCTAACGGCAAAAGTGCAGTATAAAAAACAAGCATGCACTGCTACATTAGACATGATAAATACCTCGGAAGCCCTAGTTACCTTACACGAACCTACACTCGGAATGGCTCCAGGTCAATCGATTGTTTTATACGATGGAGATATACTTATTGCTGGTGGGATTATTCAAAACGCATGGTAAACATATTTTTTTTATAAAAATATTTGGTATTTATCAAAAAGGTATTACCTTTGCACCCGCAACTGGTACCATAGCTCAGTTGGTAGAGCAAAGGACTGAAAATCCTTGTGTCCCCGGTTCGATTCCTGGTGGTACCACAACCAAAAGCCCAAAGTTAACTTTGGGCTTTATTTTTGCCTATACTTTAGTGGAATTTACATTGTTGTAATGTAAAAAATTACTACTTTTGGAAATCATTAGCATTTAACAAAAAGAGTATGTCTATAAACAAGTACAACAACATTTTTTTTATTGGAGTAGCCGGTGTTGGCATGAGTGCTATTGCACAATATCTACAAGGTATTGGCAAACAAGTGAGTGGTAGCGATAGGTACTTTGTGGCAGACCAACCCAACGACACAAAAAACAAATTAGAAGCTGAAGGAATTCATTGTTTTCCGCAAGACGGAACGGGAATATCGGAGAATACCGATTTGGTAGTGGTTTCTACCGCTATTGAAGACACGGTTGCTGAGGTTCAAAAAGCGAAACAACTAAACATCCCCATACTCAAACGCTCGCAAGTACTGGCTATGATTGCCGAAAGCAAAAAAACCATTGCAGTAGGTGGCACATCGGGAAAAAGTACGGTTTCGGCAATGATTTTCGACACCTTAGAATTTGCAGGAATGAAACCTAGCATCATTAGTGGTGCAGGCTTAACGAGTATTATTCGTGAAGGGAAAATAGGTAACGCCAAAGTAGGAAAAGGCGAATGGCTGGTTATTGAAGCTGACGAAAGTGACGGTTCCATCGTACAATATCACCCCGAAATAGGTCTATTACTCAATATAGACAAAGATCATCAGGAAATTGATGAATTAATGGAAATATTTGGCATCTTCAAACAACACACCAAATCACGTTTTATTACGAATCAATCGAACAAATTGGCTGCTCAGTTGTCGGCAAATTTGGCTCATGATTTTGCCTCATCGCCCAGCGAAAAAGCAGGCTATGTGGGTAGCGATTTTTCGCAAAATGGCTTTGAAATCAGTTTTACTATCAATGGAAAACCCTTTAAAATGAATGCCATAGGCAAACACAGCATGGAAAACGCCTTGGCTACAACAGCTGTTTGCCATCAATTAGGGGTAAGTTTAGAAACAATTGCAGCCGCGTTGGTGCAGTATGAAGGCATCTATCGGCGACATCAAGTAATTGGAAAAAAGCGAGGTGTTACCATTATTGACGACTACGCTCACAACCCAGCCAAATGTGCGGCTTCCATCTCGGCTTGTCAGCCCATTTCGCCCAAAGTAATTGCGTGGTTTCAGCCACATGGATATGGACCAACACGATTTTTGCGTGCCGATTTTGTAGCAGAAATAGCCCACGTGTTACGTGAAAATGATGAAATATGGATGAGCGAAATCTTTTATGCAGGAGGTTCTGCGGTAAAAGATATTTCGGCAAACGACTTGATTGAAGATATCCAAAAATTGGGGAAGAAAGCTTATTTTGTAGCAAACAGAAAGGATTTTGTTACAGCAATTCAACCACATCTCTCCGAAAACACGGTACTCCTACTGATGGGAGCACGCGACCCAAGCCTAGAAACCTTTGCCAAAGAGGTGCTAGAGGGATTGTAGAAAATTATTAAATATATTTACCATGAAAATAGCGATAATAGGTACAGGAGGTGTAGGCGGATATTTTGGTGCTCGGCTGTTGGAGGCGGGTTTTGATGTGTCGTTTTTGGCAAGAGGCGAACATTTGGAGGCAATTAAAAAAAATGGAATACAGCTAAAAAGCTTATTAGGAGATATCCAGACTAAACCATGCAAAGCTTCTGATAAAATCAGCGATTTAGGCGTTTCTGATGTACTAATTATTGGCGTAAAAGCATGGCAAATAAAAGAAATTCGCACAGAATTGCAAAGCATTATGCACAAAGATAGCATCGTATTGCCCCTACAAAACGGAGTAATGGCTACAGACGAACTGAGTGAAACGATTGACAAACAGCATATTGTAGGCGGACTTTGCCGTATTGTAAGTATGATTACAGCTCCCGGTTGTATTGCCCATACGGGAGTAACACCTACTATTGTGTTTGGAGAATTAGACCATACAATTTCGACGAGGTTGCAAAATTTACAAGAAAATTTCAAAAAAGCCAACATTCATTGTCAACTTTCAACCAATATTGAAACAGAAATCTGGAAAAAGTTTTTGCTGATTTGTATTAGTGGGTTAATGGCTGTTACAAGATGTACTTATGGTGAAATGAATGAGGTTGAGTTAACGAGACAAATGATGTTTAAGTTACTTGAAGAAATTTATGCAGTAGGCATAGCAAAGGGCATTCAATATGAACCAGATATTGTTGCAAGAACAGTGGCATCTTTCGATGCTTTACCCTACAATACAACGTTTTCGCTTACACGAGATGTATGGGAAGGAAAACCCTCTGAGCTTGAATACCAAAATGGTACTGTTGTTCATATAGGAAAACAAGTAAAAGTACCTACTCCTATCAACGAATTTATTTATACCAGCCTTTTACCCTTAGAAAAAAAAGCCAGAACATATTAATTCTTCACATTTCTTTGCGTAAACGTGCCACAGGAATATCCAATTGTTCGCGATATTTTGCTACAGTTCTACGAGCAATATTATATCCTTTTTGTTGTAATATTTCAGTTAATTTATCATCAGACAAGGGTTTAGATTTATCTTCAGACAAAATTGTTTGGCTCAAAATATTCTTAATTTCTCTTGTAGAAACTTCTTCTCCTGATTGAGTAATCATCCCCTCAGTAAAAAAATGGCGTAATGGAAAAATGCCAAAATTTGTTTGAATGTATTTACTATTTGCTACACGTGATATGGTAGATATATCATAACCAGAGAGCTCAGCAATATCTTTCATCGTCATAGGACGAAGAAAAGAATCACTTCCTTCAAAAAAATACTTTTTTTGGTAATTTACAATCGTCGAAGTTACTTTGAGCAATGTTTCCTCTCTTTGTTTCACTGCATCTATAAAGGATTTGGCTGCATCTAATTTTTGTTTTGCAAACAAAACTGCATCTTTCATAGATTGTGTTTGATTTGCCTTGTTAGATACAAAATCTTGGAATAAATTTACATACGTTTGATTGACCCGTAGCGTAGGAATAGTACTATTATTCAATGAAAGGGTTAATTGATTATCTTGTACCTCAAGAATAAAATCTGGCGTAATTTCCTCCTTATTTTTTTCTAATATCCCTTCCCATCCATTTCCTGGCTTTGGATTTAGATGTATAATTTCATCAATAGCATCCCGTAAGGATTCATTATCAATAGCCAATTTAGCACTAATCTTTTCATAATGTTTACTACTAAATTCTATAAAACAATCTTCCAAAATTTGCATAGCAAGATCAATTGATGGGGTCAACTGCTTTCGTTGCAATTGCAATAACAAAGATTCTTGTAACGAACGAGCCCCCACTCCAGCAGGTTCTAATTGCTGCACAATAGCCAATACTTCGTATAACTGAGAGTCTGTACAGTGAACACCAGTCAATACACTTATATCTGTAGCTATCTGCACAACTTCTCTACGTAAATATCCTTCATCATCAATATTACCAACAATATATTCGGCTAACAATAATTGAGTTTTTGATAAGGGTAATAAATGTAATTGGTTTAATAAATATTCATGAAATGATTCTCCTTCTGAATATGGAATATTATATACACTAGCAGGCATATTATTAGGGTCTTGGGGCATGTAATCACCATCTTCATCATCTTGCATATAGTCATTTATCCCAAATGTATCATCCTCATCATCTTCTACATCTTCTTCATTTATAGACTTATCTTCTTCAGGAGCTCCTTCTTCCAATGCCGGATTTTCCTCTATTTCAGTTTTAATTTTTTCTTCCAGTTCTACCACAGAAAACTCCAACAACTTGATGATTTGAAGTTGCAAAGGAGATAATTTTTGTTGAAGCTTTTGCTGAAACTGTTGCTTTAATGCCATGACTATTTTGTTAAAACAATACAAATGTACATTATTTTTTTTAACAGTATAAACAAATATCAAAAATTTACGTAATTTTGCTAGAACATTCAAACACACAAACGTGCATAACACTTTCCTTTCTCAATGTGAAATAACATGAAAACAATTGGAAAAATCTTTTGGGGATTCTATTTAATTGTATTTTTTTTACCTTTGGCAATACTTGCTACAATGCTTACTGCACTTACCACTATTGTTATGTGTGGCATTGGTAATCATCGCATTTGGGGATATATACCAGGTAAATATTGGTCAAAAATAATGTGTGCCTTAGCTTTTGTTACCGTAAAAGTTAAAGGTAACGAATATCTTAACCCTAATCAGTCATATATTTTCGCAGCTAATCATCAAAGCTTATATGATGTATTTTTAATATACGGGTGGATTGGTTTTTCTTTTAAATGGATAATGAAAAAAGAACTTCGCAAAATACCTTTTGTAGGACCTGCATGCAAAGCAGCTGGACATATTTTTATGGACAGAGAAAATCCCATCAAAGCACTTCACAGCATTGAAAATGCAAAAAAAATACTCACTCAAGGTGTTTCGTTGGCAATATTTCCAGAAGGGTCGCGTACGCGTACTGGCAATATTGGTAAATTTAAACGAGGAGCCTTTCAAATAGCAAAAGACGTACAGCTTCCCATTGTGCCAGTTACAATAGATGGAGGATATACAATCATGCCATTTTCACGTATATACCCTGTGCCGGGCAAACTAACACTTACTATTCACCCTCCAGTATCATTTTCTCCAGCATCTCACGATGAAGAACTAAAAATGATTGATAATATAAGAAATACCATCATAACGGGCTTATCATGAAAAAACTTTTTTGGATGTATATCATAGTGTATTTCTTACTCATTCCGGCTGTTTTAATGGCTAGAGGAACAGAACGCACCAATCAATTACACCGAGAAGCTCAGTTAGCTTTAACCAAAGGAGACATTAACGAAGGAATAGCAATCTATGAAAAGATAATTAAACAAAATAAAAACCAGGCTGAATACTATTGGTTACTTGATGATGTATTAAAGCAACTATTACAAAACAACAAACGCATTGAATTGTTACAAAAACTAAGTAACAATAAAAAGGCAAATTCTCCCGAACAAACCAAAGAAAAATTAGGATTGGCTTATTTTGATGCGGGTAATTATGACAGTGCAATGCTTATCTTTAACCAACTAAAACAAACTAGAGCCATCAAACGTTATATCTCCAACTGTGAAAAAGCCAAAGTAATCCGCAACAATCCTATTGACATAACGATTACTTCGATGGGAGAAAATATCAATACAATGTATGATAATATTTGGCCAGGAATTACCGCTGATAATGAGACTTTTTCATTTACCGTAGTTGAAGGTAAAACAAACCCTTTTACCAATCCTTATGCGATTCAAGAAGATATTTATCAAAGCACTAAGCAAGACGAATGTTGGCAAAAAGGGAAACGGTTATCTGCTCCAATAAACACTGCTGACAATGAAGGCTCTCAACATTTTTCAGCAGACGGAAGATATATGTTTTTTGTGGGATGTAACCGTAAAGAAGGGAAAGGGAGTTGTGATATCTACTATTCAATCAAGAATGGAGACAGCTATTCTGCACCTATTAACCCTGGTGAACCTTTAAATACAATATATTGGGAAAGCACCCCTAGTTTTTCAGCCTGTGGCAAATTTCTGTATTTTTCGAGTAATAGACCTGGAAGCATTGGAGGCAAAGATATATGGAGATGTGAAATAAACATCCTACCTTCGGGTCAACTCACATTCTTCAATGCTCAAAATATGGGAGATCCAATCAATACTTCTTTCGATGAAATGGCTCCTTTTATTCATCCAGACAATATTCACCTCTATTTTTCATCTAACGGGCACCCAGGGCTAGGAGGATTTGATGTATTTCAAGCTAAAAAAGACACATTAGAAGCTTGGAATACTATCAGTAATATGGGTTATCCTATTAATACGTTTGGCGATGAAATAGGATTTATTATCTCCTCTTCAGGAGAAAAAGCATATTTATCATCAAATCAACATATTGACATTGATAATCAACATCTAAATAGAATGATTTATGAAATAACTTTGCCTCATTCGTTGCGACCAGAAACAATGCAAACAGTAAAAGGAGTTGTTATTGACAATAAAACAAACCAACCCTTGCAAGCCAATATCGAAATCTTTGATACTCATTCGCAAAAAACAATTTCACGAACTACGTCTGACAATAAAACAGGCACCTTTACAGCCATTATTCCCCAAAAGAGTCAAGTGGGAATGTTTGTAAAAAAAGACCAATACTTGGTGTATTCCGAACAAATTGATTCTACTTCTTCAGACTTTTATACAATAAAACTTGAAAAGATTGAAAAAGGGAGAAGCTTTGTTCTTCGCAATATTTATTTCGATTTTGACTCAGCCGAACTACTCTCCAATTCGTATGCAGAATTACATCGATTGCTTGAGTTTCTTCAATCAAACCCTACCTTAAACATTACATTAATTGGTCATACAGACAATTTCGGGAACAAGGAGTATAATCGAAGTTTATCTATACAACGTGCCCGTTCAGTATATAATTATCTACTAAAAAAAGGGATAGATAAGTCGCGATTACAATTTGAAGGCAAAGGAGCCGATATGCCTATTGAAGACAATAACACAGATTTTGGTAGGAGTAGAAACAGAAGAATTGAATTTGTGATACACTAATTTTATTCACATGTAACATACGGCTTAATTTTTTCGATGAAATCGCTATTTATATCCCGATTAAATGGAATTTCTTCGATGTTTTCTATCCGTTTAGTTCGCTTACCCATCCTATACTCATAAATGCTTTGTGCTTGATAAAACGATATATACGGATGTTGTTTTAGTTGATGGACAGTCGCTTGATTAATAGAAATCTTCTTAGTATAAGACTGTGATACAGTTAGTTGCGGAGCAATTTTCTGGTATACTTCATCTGTTATCCCATATACCTCTTTTAGTTGCTCAACAGAAATAAATCCGCCAAGTTTTTCTCTATACGTAACGATTCGTTTTGATAATACAGAGCCAATACCCTTTACTGTTTTCAGCATTGTTGTATCAGCTTTATTGATATCTACGAATGTTATTTCACTCGTTGTTACAGGTAATGATTCCTTTGATTCTACTAGTTGTTTGTCGCGTGCGATGGGTTTAATTTGAATATATGGCAACAATCGTTCATACATTTCTTTTGGCAACCCGTAGATTTTAGAAAAGTCAGTAGGCGATCGAAATACCCCACCTTTAGCTCTATACTTTAAAATACGTGATATCACATAGGGTTTTATGCCCAGTTTCAGGAATAAAGCTGAATCAGCATGGTTTGGGTCAAATACTTGCAGTATACTCGTCGTAGAATCAATATTTTTGCTCCAATGTTGTTTTTTATATACAAATGAAGCTGAATCTTCTTGTAATGTTTTTTCAAAATCTGCTATTTGTAACTTCACTTCCTCATCATCCATAACCACAGGATTAGAGATGAAATATGGTAAACCAACATATGTACCAATTAATACAATAAGCATCACTATCAATACAGACAACCCTCGCTTTTCTTGTTTCGTAAAATAAAAATAATCTTTCCAAGACATGTTTACGCGAATAGATTATGAACAAAAACAAGCATAATACATACAGGAGCTAAGTAGCGTAACAAAAAGATATACGTTTTAAAAAAGCGAAATTTCCAAGTCCCCTCTTGTTGTAATACATCCAACAGAATACGCTTATCTACATACCAGCCAACAAATAATGACACGGCAACCCCTCCTAATGGCAACAAAATAGTAGCCGTAATAAAATCTAACCATTCGAAGAGCGTTTTATCAAAAATAACGGGAAATAATAAGGTTAAAGATAACGAAGCTAAAACAGCTAATACCAACACTGCTACAGATACAAGCGTAACAGCCTTTTTTCTAGTATAGGAAAATTCTTCTTTCACAAAAGCCGTAACAACCTCGTGCAACGAAATAACCGAAGTAAAAGCGGCTAGAGCTAACAACAAATAAAATAGACTTGACCAAAAAATAGGAAAAGGCATTTGTTGAAAAATGGTAGGTAATATAACAAAAACTAGTCCTGTACCTTCATCGGGCTGTAAACCAAACGAAAATACAGCAGGAAAAATTACTACACCAGCCACAATTGCGACTAAAGAATCGAGCAAAGTAACCTGAAATGCAATGCGAGGAATATGTGTATCTTTACCAAAATATGAGGCATACGTAATTAAACAACCCATACCCAAACTCAACGAAAAAAAAGCTTGTCCTAATGCCGTTAATACCCCATACGAAGTAACATTTTCAACTTTTGGCTCAAACATAAATCGTATTCCCTGCATTGCATTAGGCAGCATTAACGAATGAATGGCTAAAATAATCATCAACACAAATAACATAGGCATCAATACTTTTGATACTTTTTCAATCCCATTTTTAACCCCATTTATTATTACAATATGTACTAAAGCAATCATAATCACAGTCCAAATAACAGGCTTAATAGGACTTGCTATAAAAGAATCAAACATCACTTTGTACTCTTCGGACGATTTATGTAACAAATTCCCTTGAATCGCTTGCCAAAAATATTCAGCAGTCCAACCAGTAACTACGTAATAAAACCCCATAATCATAAAACCTGCCACAACGCCCATAATACCCACTAAAAACCATTTCGTATTAGGAGCTAGTAATTTAAACGAACCTACCACATTAGCTTTTGCTTTCACTCCCACAGCAAATTCTGCCATTACCAACGGAAATCCTAAGAAAAAAACGCACAGCAAATAAATTAAAATAAATGCACCTCCTCCATTTTGACCAGCCTCATACGGGAAACGCCAAATATTTCCCAACCCAACTGCTGAACCAACAGTAGCAAGCACAATGCCAATTTTTCCTGTAAAATTATCCCTTGTTTCCATCATGTATCTATATTATGACTGCAAAAATACATAATATTTACAAAAAAAATGTATAAACGATTGCATATTCATTTTTTATGTATATTTTTGCAGAATAATTGTATATTTATTTAAAAATGAAAGAACGTAACAAACGGCTAGAAGCTATAAAAGAAATTATAGCACATACGACAATTGGCAGTCAGGATAACCTCCTTGAATCGTTGATTGATAAAGGTTTTAATGTAACTCAAGCTACGTTATCCCGCGATTTAAAACAACTCAAAATTACCAAGATATTAACCGATGATGGCATTTATAAATATGTAATCCCATTTACAAATTATGCAAATAAAACAATTGGAAATACGCGAGAGATTATCTCTATTGATTTTTCTGGACAATTAGCAGTAATTAAAACGAGAGCAGGCTATGCCAATGGTATTGCATCTGATATAGATCATCAACTTGCTGAATTAATACTT
>JAAYPI010000045.1 GCA_012519885.1 Bacteroidales bacterium | reverse complement strand
TTGGCTTTTTAAGGGTCGACTATCTACCTAAAATCCTTCTTATAACATAAGAATATGTGATGTTTTTTTTGTACTTTTGCATCCCGATATAAGTATCTTTTACTACTTCATATGCATTTATGTTAAAAAAATTAACTCACAAAGCCGCCTTTCTCATGTTTAGCTGTCTCATCATTTGTAATTATGTTGATGCACAAAGACAATCCATCGATCTTCCTGCTAAGAACGAAAAAGAAGAAACCTATAGCGGCGGCATGCTGTTTTTGCAAGGCGGCGGATTGATTTATGACAATCCACACCAACAGATAAAAGATATTAGTTACGGTTTCGGAGGTATTTTACGCGTTTATTTCTTTAAACACCTATGTGTAGGCATTTACGGCGGGACACAAAAAACGAGCTATCCTACACAAGGGTCGAACTATTCTTACTTGCAAATTGGCTACGGAGGATCTTTTATAGGAATGAGTCTGAAAAAAAACAACTTCCGCTATTCTGCCTCGGCATGCTTGGGAGGAGGAAGCATTAAAAACCTCCACATCGAAAAGCAAAACAACCAACTTTTGTCGGAATCCTACCTTTATAAAATCCCTGTTTTCATCCTATCGCCCCTGGTGAGTGTGGATTACTTTCTCAGCAAAAAAATCGCCCTGAGCTTACAAGGCAGTTGCTTGTTTGGCCTGCACGCATCCCATCCTCCCTTGTATAATCCCTGTTTACAAGTGGGCATTTTGTTTAACCATTAAAGGTCGGAGAGTTATTATTTGTCGTTGTATGAATCCCTGGAAATTCATTTACATTCGCACCATTACAGAGATACAATCCATTATATTTCAATAGATTTCGTATACTTGCACAAGCTTTTCGACGAGAAAAACAATAACCTATCTATACGCTCTAAGCTAAAAATTCACTTTTATTTTATTTCATAAAAAATCTATCCTATGTCGTCTTTGTTTGGGTGCGCACCCAAACAGAGATTTCATCTTATACGTTAAAAATGTATGCTTATACATTTTCGTTTGGGTGCGCACCCGGACAAAACGCTATCCTATCTTATTTTGGCCCTATCTTACTACATGGTAGATAACAAACAATCGACGATAAACCTTCCCTGTGTTTTCAGAAACCTTTTGTTAAAAAAAATAACTACTTTTGTATCACAAAAAACAACATAAAGATGTAATCATACCATGCAACAGGGAATGGTAAAAGCTATTCTATAGATTGAGCTAAACGGTAAAAATATGAGGATAATACGTAAACATAAATTAACGATAATAGGGATAGTCTTAGTAATTATCAATTTCTTAGTGAAAGGTCTTTTTCTGGCCAATAATTCACTGGGAGGGGACGAACCATTTAGTGTTTATCATGCCCAAATGGATATCATTTCGATCATACAACTGCTTTCAGCAGGGAACAATCCTCCTTTGTATGAAATACTGTTGCATTTTTGGATAAAAATATTCGGAATATCTGAGTTTTCCGTTCGTTTCCCGTCTTTGTTATTCAGCTGCATTAGCCTATGGTTTATCTATAAAATTGGTCATAGCTATCTAAATAAACGCATTGCTTTGTATGCAAGCCTTCTATTCATATTCTCCAATTATCATATAGTGTTTGCACATGAAGCAAGAGTGTATGCTTTCTTAGGTATGTTGACGATAATTTCCATGTACTATTTTATGGGAATAGTATACGATTATCACAAAAATGCACAACAAGAGGTCAATGAAAAATTAAAAAAACGCACAACAACCCACTTTATACTACTGACTCTTGTAAACACACTGATTATTTATTCTCACTATATCGGATTTTTCGTTGTATGGACTCAGGTTATATTTCTCTTAGGTAACAAAAATCTTCTTTCTAAGCATTGGAAAAAGATACTTCTGAGTCTAAGCCTTATGTTGATTCTATATATCCCAAACATTTTAGTGATATGGCTTAGGTTTATAGAATTTTCTAAAGGCACATGGGTACGGCCTCCTGAGGGATTTGAAAGCATTTACAATATGTTATGGTCATTTTCTAATATTCCGGCTGTTACTGTTTGCGTCATCACTTTAGTATCTGTATCCTTGTTAAAATTCATTGTTAGGTATAAAAAAGAACAAAAAAAACCGCTCTATGTATTTGTTATTTTTTGGTTTGCATTTATATTCTTAGGTATGTTCAGTTTTTCATATTGGATTCCCATGTTTCTGGATAGGTATGTAATGCCTGCTGCCATCGCTTTTCCCTTATTGTTGGGCATTTGCATGGATTATGTCATTAAAAAACCTAAGTATAA
Source organism: Bacteroidales bacterium (assembly GCA_012519885.1). GTDB lineage: Bacteria > Bacteroidota > Bacteroidia > Bacteroidales > Paludibacteraceae > JAAYPI01. Next base: position 661 of record JAAYPI010000045.1, on the reverse strand, counting down.
CTACATCATACCGGTTATTCTCTGTTTATTATTTATCATGAGTGCCAAACCAAACATCACCAATAAAAGAAATGTAAGAGAATGCGTTGAAAAAATAAAAGAGATTAAACAAACAAATACTTTGGTGATTATTTCTCCCTCTACTTTTATGTTGAATTTTTCTTATTACTATAATATAACATTCTTCAAGAACTATCACTCTCAGAAGATATATTCAAGGATACATCAAGCTCTAATTTCAGAAAACATATATGCAATCAATGACATCAAAGAGATAGATTTAAAACCTTGGCATCACATAGCGTATGTAGATGCTGCAGCGGATTTTTCATCTCCTAATAATAACATAAAAAAAGAATTAGACGCCCATTACCACCTAAAGAATACATTTCAGTTTTACGAAATATTTAATGTTTTTGAATATAAAAAGAAATAAACAAGAAATGTAAAGGCTGCATCTGCAAAACGCTGCAACAATATGGGGGGGGATTTATACCGAACAATAATGATAATAAAAAAGTAAATCAAACTATATAGTCGACCCTTAAAAACATTTTAATTTATTGAATATCATTAAAATAATTTGTAAAATGTATTGAAGGTATTGCAATTATTTGTATCTTTGCAACAAAAATCTTGTATATTTTTGTATGATACCTAA
>JAAYPI010000202.1 GCA_012519885.1 Bacteroidales bacterium | reverse complement strand
GGCTCTCAAAAGACATATATTATTATATTTGATGGCATGAGGTATGATGCCTGGGAACATATTGTCAGGCCCTATTTTGAAAAGGTTTTTGCGGAAAGAAACACAAAATATAGAAGTTCCTTCGCTCTTTTACCAACTATCACAGCAGTTTAAAGAAGAGCCATATATTCTGATATTCTGAAAAAGCATAGAAAGGAAACAAGTTTTCTTACAAAGTCAGAAAGTGTAAAGAAAGAGGGACAGCTAAAAGATATAATTTTACAAGATAAAAAAATAAATATATTTATATTTAACATGTTTGATAGGGATGGTCACAAGGCAACGGAGGATTTTTTTACATTTTACGATAAACAAAAAAAGGTTTTTGAAAACAGTATAATGGAATTGTTGAAAATGATTAAGGAAGATTCAAATATAGTAATTGCTTCAGATCATGGACTGATGCGTATTGACGAATATATTAATATGAAGGATAAAGAGGGGATAGTTAGCGTTAAATCAAGATATTTAAAGACCGATGGGAAACTTTATTTGGATGGATTCATAAATACTAAGGATAATATTGCATTATCATATGATAACAGAGGATATTTTACAGGTGGCGGCGAAAGGGATTTTTACAGCCACGGCGGTGCGAGCATCGAGGAAGTAATAGTGCCGTTCGTATTCGCAAGGTCAAAGACAGTAAAACAAGACCCTATCATTAAGGAAGAAGATGTCCCGTCATCTGTATATCAAGAAGTATTGCAATTAGATCAAGATACTAAATTAAGACTAAGCTTCAAGTTAAATGAAAAAGAAAGGCTCATACTTGCAGCATTATATGAATTTAAAAATAAAGATATAAGCGATAGGGATATTGAAAAGATACTGAAAAAAGAGACAGGTTCAGCGGGTTTGGTAAATGCGATAATAAGAAGGCTTATCAAAAAACTGCAGGGGGACGGAATAGACGTTATTCAGAAATTTGCAATGGGTGATTTGATTATGTATAGGTTTGATTACAGTAAATTGGAGGGGATACATTGAAGGATGAAATTCTAAAAGATGTTATTGACTCTTTAAGGAATGGAACAGTCCCGGCGGAAAGGACAGAAAACATTGCAGTCGGTATTGATAGTGAATTATCGGAAATTGAGAAACAGCTTGATAATGTGCAAAAAAACAAGTCTTCGTTTAAATTTATTATTGGTGATTATGGCTCCGGCAAAACCTTTTTTAGTACAGCGGTAAGAGAAATGGCTTATGATAAGGGATTTGTTGTTTCCTCAGTAGTTGTTTCGCAAGAGGCTCCTTTGCATAAGTTTGAGGGACTTTATCAAAAAATTATGGATGGCATGAGAATACCGGACAGCAAAAAAATCCCGGCCTTTAAGCTTATACTTGAAGAATGGCTTCTAAATATAGAAGACAAAATAATTGGGATAGAGGGGTTGGACCCTGAAGGGAATATAGAACAATTTGGCAGGGAGATGTACAAGAGGATTAATGAGGAATTACAGGTGGTGGGCTCTATTGCTGCTTCCTTTGCTAATGCGATCAGAGGATTTTATGAGGCGAAATATTCCGGTAACCATGTTTTATCCCAAGAAGCAGTTGCATGGCTTAAGGGTGAAAAAATAAGGACAGAGAACAAAAGGGCCTTAAATGTAGCAGGCTCTATAACCAGAGAAAACTCCGTTGAATTTTTTAAGGCGCTGCTCTATATGATAAGATCCGCAGGTTATAATGGGCTTGTTGTTATACTTGATGAAATTGAAACGGTTCAGCACTTGTTCAGGGTGGATATGCGAAATGCCGCATATGAAAACCTCAGGTTTTTTGTTGACGAAGCAGATAGAAACAGTTTTCCAAATTGTTTCTTTTTGTATACCGGTACCACAGATTTGATGGAAAGTGAAAAAGGCTTTAAATCATCAGAACCGCTATATCAAAGAATCAGGGTAGAAAGGGATAAAACATTTAAAAATCTGAGACAACCTGTAATGTTTTTGGATGGATTTAATAGAGAAAAATTGAATCAGGTTGCAATGAAGGTTAGAAATATTCATGGTAAAGTTTATTCTTGG
>JAAYPI010000044.1 GCA_012519885.1 Bacteroidales bacterium | reverse complement strand
TCTAAGCAAGGTTGCTACGGTTGCATGGAGTTAAAACCTTGGATTTTCTTAAGGTCAGTGGGATGAACTTGATTTTATAATATTTTCCGACCTCCATACAACCTAAAAACAGCACCCACCGAAAGCTCCTAGAATCCGCATGTTATTAACAAAAAGAGTTGTAAAACTTTCATTAGAAATGTTTTACAACTCAAGTATTTTCACCATATTTGGTGTGTAACAAAAACACGATGATGAAAGTACAACAAAAAGGAGCACTAAGCGCATTTGGAGGCATAAATTTTGTTTTTGATTTTTTGAAAACAAATAAAATCAACTCATTAATATCTTCCACATTCCCTACTATTGCCAATCAAAGTAAATATGGTTGGGAGGATATTATCAATTCATTACTAAGCATTTATCTATGTGGTGGAGACTGTATAGAAGATCTTCAGACACATTTAAAAGGTCATTTCATCAACAATCCTTACGTTAAAATCCCAAGCCCCGATACAGTTTTGAAAAGGCTTAAAGAATTAGCTGTTGCCAACAGAACATGTCATACCAAAAGAGGCACAGTTAAGCATGTATATAATAACAACATCTTGATGAACCAATTGAATATATCTTTACTCAAACAACAAGGAGTATTTAACCAGAAAGACCTAACCCTGGATTACGATAATACCATCATATTCAATGAAAAAAGCGATAGCAAGATGACTTATAAAAGAAATCCCGGCTATCAACCCGGAGTTTGTACCATCGATGAAGACTTTGTTCTATTTCTTGAAGGGCGTAATGGCAATAGCGATGCTAAATCATTTCAACATGAAACGCTTATGCGAATGTTTGATTTGCTCAAACAAAATCAAATCAATGAAATTAAGCATATGCGTGCTGATGCTGCATCGTATCAATATGAAGTGGTGAAGCTATTGGACCAAAAGGTCAAGAACTTTTATGTTGGTTGCCGCAACAGCTATATCTCCAAGTACTTTACTCAAATTGAGCATTGGGAAGATATGATTGATACTTCAAATGAGTTGATTCAAATTGGTGAAATATACTTTACTCCTTTTGTCCAACAGGCTGAAAAGGTGAAGGATACACCCAAGCAATATAGATTAATTGTCAAGAGAAAACTACGTCCAAACAATCAACTTGATTTATTCACCGGGGACCATTACGAATATAGGGCAATACTAACCAATAATACCGTCTTTTCCACAGCTGACGTAGTTCGTTTTTACAACCAACGGGGCAATATGGAGCGACAATTTGATGTATTAAAGAATGACTTTGGATGGAGCAGAATGGCGTTTTCCACTTTGGATTATAATACAGTATTTTTAGGCATTACTGCTTTCATTAAAAACCTGTATGTCTTTATTATTCAGCACTTTTCTCAATTTACCAAATCGCTCACCCCTACTGATAGGGTAAAAAAATTTTTATTTAGATTTGTTATACTACCGTCAAAATGGATAAAGCATTCCAGGCAGATGATTTTGAAAATATTTTCCGGTACTGACAGGTATTCCATTTTAATAAATAATACATCCTAAATCCCATAATTATAACTTGCTTATTGTTAACTATATAGTGCTTAAGAATTAATGCACGGGGGATGGCTATGCCCTAAAGTAGGTTGAGAATCTATTTTGAATACATTTTTATGTAATAAGCAGATATTTTATAATGAAATTACTGAAAGCATCAAAAAAACTAGCTCATAAGCTATAAAAGTCATTGAAAAAATCAAGATTTTAAAATTTTAGAAAGACATGCGGATTTTAGGTAGGTTCGGGAAGGTCGTGAGTTCGAGTCTCACCGCTCCGACATGTTAAAGAGGCAGTCTTAATGGGATAGTGTCTTGCTTTAAGAAAACACCAAATACTATGCTCAGACAATGTGAAATAAAAATTAAAATCTATAACAAACAAGAAAGTCCTCCCAAAAGAGAACTTTCTTGTTAGATTTGTACCAAATTAATACTAAAATCTGTAACGTTTATTTAGGTATAGACAAAAAAATGCTTTTCTTAGAAAATTTCTGCAATCATGCATCTTGCGCTTCCGCCACCATATTTTTCAATGGTTGGTATCGGACAAACCAGTAATTTATAATTACTTTCAAGTTCACTGATCTGTTCTTTGGTTAGCGAGTCAAATGCTGATTTTGACATAACTAATATCAATTCTTCTGATTTGTTTTTTACAAGAAGCATATTGCCTGCAAAGTTATTCATCTGATGCTCTGAGATTTCAAAAACTTTTTTTCCTGATTTTTCTATCTCACTCACTACCATTTTACGTTCTTGTTCATCTCTGATAACTTCAAGACAGATTATTGTATGTTTTGCAGCATCACACATTATAACATTGGTATGATAAATAGGATGTAACTCTCCGTTTACTTTTTGCGAAGCATTGTAAATCACTGGTTTGAAATTATTCTCTTCACAAAACTTTTTAAACAGTACTTCATGGGTCCTTTGCGAAATACTTGCATAAGCTATTTTATTTTTTCTATCAGGCACATAGCTGCCAGTACCTTCAAGAAAAACATTCTTTGCTTCAAAGTCAGAATAATCAGTAATCTTGAATTTACGACCCAATTGTTTTTCAATTTCTTCCAAAATATCCATTCTGCGCTCTACACGTCTGTTTTCTGCAAACATGGGGTAGAGTACCACCTGGTTGTTTTCATGGAATGACACCCAGTTGTTCGGGAAAATTGAATCGGGTTTATGTGGTTGTGGTGTGTCTTTTATTGTAATTACTTTAACCCCTTCATTTTTAAGCAAGTTAACCATATTATTGAACTCAGCCAACGCCAGTTTTTGTGTTTCGGTGCTTTGCTTATCGGCGGTTTTCTGAAAAAGATTATTTACCGCTGTTTCGGGATTGTAGTCAAAAGCTACGGGTTCAATCATAAATACCGTGTCAGTGTAGCCAGTCATCTGTTTTTTATTTTCCATACTAGTAATTTAAAAAATTTAGTTTATAATTGATTTAACTTATCTTTTATATTTTGTTAATTATTTATGTGCTACTATTTCTTTAAGATGTTTTTATAATTAATGAAAAT
>JAAYPI010000214.1 GCA_012519885.1 Bacteroidales bacterium | reverse complement strand
CAGCTGGTAATCCAAGCCGGAGCCATGGCCCAAGGCGGAGAAATCTTCGTCTTGGACATGGGAGAACCCGTAAAGATATTAGACCTAGCCGCCGACTTAATCAGACTGCATGGCTTTGAGCCTGATAAAGATATAAAGATAGAAATCACTGGCATAAGACCTGGCGAGAAACTCTTTGAAGAATTGTTTAATGCCAATGAACGTGTGACTACCACTTACCACGAGCGTATATTTGTATCAGAAAATGGCCATCAATCCATAAATGTGCTAGAATCAGTCGACAAATTAATCGTACATAACGCTTTCTTGGATTCAGCCGATGTCATAGAGATAATCAGAAAATTCCTACCCCAATTCCGGGCAGAGGGAAGTGTAGGTACCAAACAAGAAATAGCAGCAACCACTGTAGAGTAGCTCCTTAAAATTGTCATTGCTGTGAAAATGTCTTCTGGATGTGTCATTGCGAGCCCCTGAAAGGGGCGTGGCAATCAAAAAAGAAGTAAAACAAAAACATATGAGTGCTTTTTTCATTGCCCCCTGCGGGTACACTGGGTGCTGAGCATAACTTGTATAATAAGTATTCTCATTCAAATATACCTAACTAATGCCATAAAAGAGAGATGGGGCCTGATGTTATTTAATTCGGTCATATTCATTTTTGCATTTTTCCCGCTAACAGTAATTACGTATTTTATACTGTTACGAAAACAATGGGTAGATGTGGCTCATTGGTTTTTAATTGGTGCATCATTTGTTGTATATGGTTGGGTTAATCCATATTATAGTGTAATTTTACTAAGTTCAATAATATTTAACTATCTAATAGCAAAAGCAATCACTACTAATTACAAACACTGTAGCCGCAACATTCTTATACTAGGCATTTGCGTAAATGTAAGTGGACTAATCGTCTTCAAATACTATAATTTTTTGATCAACAACATTAACCCCATATTTAACATTCAGTTGCCATTACTTCATTTGGGGCTTGGGTTGGGTATTAGTTTTATTACTTTTATGCAAATAGCCTACATTGTTCAAGTTTATCAGGGGATAATTACCGATTTTAATTTTAAGGAATATGCATTGTTTGCTAGTTTCTTTCCAAAACTCATAAATGGTCCAATTGCTTATTACGAAGAAACAATTCCCCAGTTTACAAGCCCTACTTCATTGAAACCAAACTATGATAACATGGCAAAAGGTTCATACATTTTTTTTATTGGGTTATTTAAGAAGCTGGTGGTCGCTGATACATTGGCATTAGTTGCTAATAGTGGCTTTGATGCGTCGACAACACTGACTGTGATAGAAGCATGGCTGACTTCTTTAGCTTATACTTTTCAAATCTATTTTGATTTTAGTGGTTATATTGATATGGCAATAGGGATTGCTTTGTTCTTTAACATATTGCTTCCAATTAATTTTAATTCTCCATATAAGGCTATGAATATTAGAGATTTTTGGAAAAGGTGGCATATAACCCTAACCCGTTTCTTAACTACTTATATATATATTCCTTTAGGTGGCAATAGAAATGGAGAAGCAAGTACATTAAGGAATATTATAATAACATTTGTCATTAGTGGTTTTTGGCACGGGGCAGGTTGGACGTTTGTCTTTTGGGGATTTTTATAATGCTCCCATAGGGTGAGACAAAAAATCAAAAATCTAAGT
>JAAYPI010000043.1 GCA_012519885.1 Bacteroidales bacterium | reverse complement strand
TTAAACTATCTGACATTTACTCTAATGATATTTCCTGAATAAAAGACGTAAAACATACTACATCATTACCAAATGTTTTTGCCAATTGTTTGATTATCGCAGCCTCATTATCTTTTTGGAAACTATCATAATCAGAAAAAGACTCTACAAGGAATTGCACGGTAAAAATGCGTTGTTCTGTTGCATTGGTATAAACTTTGAAAATTTTTGGTGAATGTAAAGACGTTTCAAGCATCATAGGAAAAAATTTTTGGACAATCCATTGTTCCCAAAAATTAACAACGTTGTAATCCATTGTAAATGTAATATTATAGGCTAACATGCTAAAAAGGTTTTTTATGACGAGTATCTGCTCCCCACATTAATTTATTTCGCAAAGTTTGAAAATAAGTATCTTCCAATCTTTTTGCTATTATAATAGAATAAGGAGCTTTTTTAATATTCAGCTTAGTAGCTTGATCCATCATATACGAACGACCATCAATAGATACTAAAAAACTATTATTTCTACTTTCTATTTCCAAATCTACCTCCCATGTATCAGGAAAAATAAAGGGACGTAAATTTAAACTATGTGGAGCCACTGGTGCTAGTATAAAACTCTGATTAGTAGGGTCTAAAATAGAAGCTCCTACACTCAATGCATAGGCTGTCGATCCAGTTGGCGTAGAAAGAATTAACCCATCTGCTTGATACGAACAAAAATATTCTTTATTAATCGTTGCATGTATCATAATCATTGATGATGAGTCTAATTTTAATACAGCAATTTCATTTAATGCGGTATCATCCTGAAAAATATCTTTAGATGAAGTTGACAATTTTAACAACGTTCTATTCTCAGTTTTATATCCCTTACTAAAAATTTCATCCACCATTTCAGCAATCGAATTATTAGGGACATCAGCCAAAAAGCCCAAACGACCCATATTAATACCCATTATAGGTATCAATTTATTTCCAATAATAGAAGCTGAAGTTAAGAATGTACCATCCCCACCCAAACTAAATGCCAAATCAGCATCAACATCTTGATTAGGCGAATATACTGAAACTGAATTTGGTAAATATTGTTTGTTGGCGAACAAATAATTATACTCGATTTCACCGACAAGTATTTCCACTTTATATTTTTCTAAAGCACACAATAACTCATTAGTTGTGTATAGAAAGTCTGTTTTATCAATGTTCCCTAATACAATTACTTTCATTTTGCAGGAAATTTTATTTTTTTAATCATTCACAGTATGAATTTACGCAATAAAATCGTAATTTTGTGCGTTTAATACCAGACTGGTATGCAAAATAACACATTTGTTTTGAGATATCAGCAAAAAAAATGATTTTTTACAAGTAAATGACAAAACTTAGCGTAAATATAAACAAAGTAGCTACCATACGTAACTCCCGTGGTGGTAATTTGCCAAATGTGTTACAAGTAGCATTGGACTGCGAACGATATGGAGCCGAGGGTATTACCGTTCATCCACGCCCTGATGAACGTCATATACGATATAGTGATGTGTTAGAGCTTAAACCTGCTCTTAAAACCGAGTTTAATATTGAAGGATATCCACAACAATCATTTATGGACTTAGTACTGCGTATAAAACCAGCACAAGTTACATTAGTGCCAGATCCCCCCCAAGCCCTTACTTCTAGCGAAGGATGGGATACAATAGAATACCAGCAATTTTTAACGGATATAGTATCAACACTACAAAAAGAAGGCATTAGAACATCTATTTTCGTAGGGACTAACCCAGCTCACTCAGAATATGCAGCTAAAACGGGAACAGACAGAGTAGAGCTCTATACAGGTCCGTATGCACATGATTTTATAATCGACAAACGCAAAGCAATAGCACCATTTATAAAAGCGGCAGAAGTAGCAAACAAAAATGGCTTGGATATTAATGCTGGTCATGATTTAAATTTAGAAAATTTACACTATTTCTTCACACATATACCAAACCTAAAGGAAGTATCCATTGGGCACGCATTGATTTCTGACGCCTTATATTTAGGTTTAGAAAAAACAATTCGCTACTATAAAAACCTCTTACAATAAATAGACTACTAACAATTTAAAATCCTCAACACCATGAACCTTACAAGTATTTTACTTCAAGTTGTTAACAATGTTGCCAATACTCCAGAAGTCCTCGCTGAAACTCCTCAAGTAGCCGAAATGAATTTATTTGAAATGGCTTTGAAAGGTGGATGGATAATGGTACCTATTGTACTCCTTTCTATATTAGCAGGTTACATTTTTATTGAAAGATTACTTATAATAAAAAAAGCATCAGAGGAAGATAAAACCTTTATGAATAGAATTAAAGACTATATCTTGGAAGGCAAAATTGAATCGGCAACAAAACTTTGCCAACAAAATGACACTCCTTCTGCTCGAATGATTGAAAAGGGGATCTCGCGTTTAGGCAAGCCAATGAATGACGTGTTAGTAGCCATTGAAAACGTTGGAAACATTGAAACAAACAAACTAGAAAAAGGATTTGCTATGCTTGCTACCATTTCGGGGGGTGCTCCTATGTTGGGATTTTTGGGAACTGTAATGGGTATGGTTCGTGCCTTTTTCGACATGGCAAATGCTGGTAGCAATGTTGATGTTACTATTCTATCTAATGGTATCTATACCGCTATGATTACGACTGTTGCAGGATTAATTGTTGGTATCTTAGCTTATTTTGCATACAACTACTTAGTTTCTAGATTAGACTCTGTTGTTCAAAAGATGGAGTTACGTACCATGGAATTTATGGATTTATTAAATGAGCCTATTTAAAAAAAATATATACATCCATTTGCATAAATCATATAGGTTATGGCATTAAAAAAACGGAATAAAGTAAATGCATCATTTAGCATGTCTTCAATGACAGATTTGGTGTTTTTATTACTCATATTTTTCATGATTACTTCAACGGTTGTTACACCTAGTGCAATTAAGATATTGCTACCACAAAGTAATAATCAAACAGTTGCAAAACCAATTACACGAGTAATTATTGATGAAAACTTAAATTACTACATAGCAACGGGTAGAGAAAAAGAACGTGCTGTTGATTTTTCAGAGATTGAGCCATATCTGCAATCTATTGTTCTTGATGAACCTGATATGTATATTGCATTACATGCTGATGAATCTGTGCCTCACCGAGAAATTGTAAGGGTACTCAATATCGCAAACGAAAATAAATTTAAGTTGGTAATTGCTACGAGACCTGTAAAAAAATAATAGGAAAGACTAATTGTTAATATTAAGATAAACCATCAGTGAATAAAGAAAAAGATAGCAAAATAAAAGGTCTAATTGGAACAGTTTTGTTTCATGCTATTCTGTTGTTCATCTTATTATTTGTAGTACTCTCACGTGAAATACCTACCGAAGAGGAAGGATTAACCGTTAATTTTGGCGTTACTAAAGATGGGTCAGGGTATTTTGAACCTACAGCACAACAAGAAATCCAAGAACAACTAGAAGAACTTTCGCCTCCACCTCCTACTCCTTCTCAACCCAGTGTTAGCCAAGAAGCCTTGCAAACACAAAATTTCGAAGAATCATTAGCGATGAAGGAAGCAAAAAAGAAACAAGAAGAAGAAAAACGAAAATTAGACGAACAAAAACGAATCATCGCAGAACAAAAGCGAATTGAAGAGGAAAAGAAAAAAGAAGAGCAAAGACGTTTAGAAGAAGAACGAAAAAAACAAGCAGAAAAAATACAACGAGCTACATCTGCAGGAAAAAGTGCTTTTGGCAATGCAGGTGCTAATACAGCAAACACATCCCAATCAGAAGGAACAGGTACGGGAACAGGCAATCAAGGAAACCCTTTTGGAGAAGTAGATGGAGCACATCGTGATGGTGCTGGTCGAGGGAATAACCCTTCGTTTAGTTTATCTGGTAGAAGCATATTAGGACAAATACCTTTACCTAATTACAACAACAACGAACAAGGTATAATTGTAGTTGACATAGAAGTAGATAAGAATGGTAATGTTATTAGTGCAAGAGCTGGGGGTAAAGGAACAACAATTGGGAATATTACTATGCGAAAAGAAGCTGAGGTGGCAGCAAAAAGGGCAAAATTTAACGGTATTACCGATAATATAAACCAAACAGGAACGATAACTTATCGATACGTATTAAGATAATAAGTGATGGATGTCAAAATTGAACCTAGTTGGAAAGAAATTTTGTCTGCTGAATTCGAAGAAAAATATTTTGTAGAATTAGTAAACTTTGTGAAACACGAATATGGCATCAATCAAGTTTATCCCAAAGCTAAAAATTTATTTAATGCCTTTAATTTATGTCCATTTGATTCAACAAAAGTGGTAATAATAGGTCAAGATCCTTATCATGGAGAAGGACAAGCTCATGGTTTATGTTTTTCAGTTCCAGACCACACTCCCATACCACCCTCACTACAAAATATCTTCAAAGAAATTAAAAATGACTTAGAGATTACACCCTTTAACACTGGCAACCTCGAAAGATGGGCAAAACAAGGAGTATTATTATTAAATGCCACTCTAACAGTACGTGCCAATGTAGCTGGTTCTCATCAAGGAAAAGGCTGGGAAATCTTTACTGATAAAGTAATTCAACTACTTTCAAAGAAGAAAAAAAATCTAGTCTTTATACTATGGGGTAGTTACGCACAACAAAAAAAAGAACTAATTGATACTCACAACCATTGTATTTTCACATCCACACATCCTTCTCCCTTGTCAGCCTACAGAGGATTTTTTGGCAATAAACACTTTTCTCAAACCAATACATATCTTATAGATCATGGAAAAGAACCTATAGATTGGAGATAGTAATTAATAAACAGGAATATTTTGTTGTATCATGTCAGAAAAAATTTGCTCCATCGAAAAATAACCTTTTTGTTTATTCACAATCCATTTTGCAGCAAAAATTGCACCTTTACCAAAAGCCGCACCACTAATACTTTCGTGAATAAGACGAATAGTTTGATTTTGTAAGCCAAATATAACTTGATGTTTTCCAACAATACCTCCTACTCGAATAGAATTTACATGACGTTCTTCATCTAAACCCAAGATTTGTGCCATTTTGCAAGCAGTTCCTGAAATCCCTTTCTTCTCCCTAAAATGTTCTTCTACAATTTCGATATCTGCATTAGGTGCTATTTTTTGCAATATCTGAGATATTACCATCAAAAAATTTATACCTAAAGTAATATTGGGAGAATATATAATAGCTGTTTGATGTGACAAATCTTTAATATACTCAAGGGCTTTGGGGGAGTAATGAGATATAGCTGATATTATTTTTATACCCTTTGAAGCTGGTATCGCATAATTTTTATACGCACTTGCATCAGAAAAATCTATTATAACATCTACAGGATACTCCTCATAGAAAGAATGTGTTAGTCTTTCTTTCGAAATAATCATTCCCTTATTTTCATTTATACCAATTAAGCGACTGGCATATTTTTCTTCCGATATAACATTTCTTCGCATAACCCATACTAGCTCAATTAAATCGTCTTGTAATAATTCTTTAGCCACCATTTTTCCTGTTTTTCCAAATCCAAAAAGTCCTACTCTAATCATGGTTGTTTATGTTACATTTAGGTTTCTATCCACAAAGTTAAAAAAAAAATCAAAAAAAACTAGTTAGAAGAGTGTAAATAGGGTTATTTATGGATAAAATTTGTTCTATTATTGTATTTTCTTTATTTTTGTATAAACAAAAAAATAAAGATTATGAAACACTATTTATTTACATTGCTTTTTATTTGTTGTTTATACACAACTAGTTATGCACAACTCGATATTGTAGAGGATCATGTAAAAGAATCCACTAAATTAATGAAAGAGATTTCCAAAGATTCTTCAAAAGTAAAAGAAACCCCTTGGAGCATAAAAGGAAATACCGGTATTAATTTCTCTCAAGCTAGTTTTGTCAATTGGGTAGCAGGTGGGGATAATTCCTTTACAGGCACTGCCTATTTCAACGTAAGAGCATCTTACATTCAAGGACGTTCGGCTTGGAATACCGATTTATCACTAGAGTATGGGGGGTTATGGTTGATTGATAATAATGAATACCGAAAAAATTCGGATAAGATTGATTTTGCTACTAAATACGGTTATGCGATGAACAAAACACTTTTTGCATCAGGACTGTTTGATTTTAAAACCCAATTTTCCGAAGGATATGATTATAAGACATCTCCAGCTACTATTACATCACGATTTGTAGCACCAGCGTATTCAAAACTGTCTATTGGTCTTGATTATAAACCAACAAAAGTTTTTTCTTTATTTATGTCTCCTATAACAGGGAAAATGACTTTTGTAAGCGACAACTCTCTTGCCATTAAATATGGAATGGTTGATGAAAACAATGTTATTCTTAATCCATTTTGGTTTAAAATTGAACCAGGAGCTTTTTTAAAAGCTGATGTAAATTGGGACATTACGTCAAATATCAATTTAAATACCAAAGCTGATTTCTTTACCGCCTATGACAATAGTTTTGGTGATATTGACATTAACTGGGATTTAGTAGTAAGTATGAAAGTAAATCAATTTATTCGTACAAGTATTAGTACTTCCTTGAAATATGACAAAGATATTTTAATAGAAGGTACTCCAAAAGTGCAATTTAGAGAAATTATTGCCTTAGGTATTGGATATTCTTTTTAAATAAAGAGAAAAGCTATAATAAAATTGGGTTGAGAAATTCTATCTCAACCCAATTTTATTATAGCTGAAACTAGATAGTAAGCTCTTGTTATGACAAGAAACTTAAAATAATACCCGCAGCAACTGCTGAACCTATCACTCCAGCCACATTAGGTCCCATTGCGTGCATAATCAAGTAATTGGTAGGATCATACTTCAAACCCATCATATGAGAAACTCTTGCAGATGCAGGCACAGCTGAAACACCAGCATTACCAATAAGTGGATTGATTTTGTTTTCGCCTTTTAAAAATAAATTAAAAATCTTAACAAACATCACACCTGCAGCAGTAGCTATAATAAACGAAAAAGCTCCCAACATAAAAATAAAAATTGATTTAGTCGTCAGGAAAAACGCCGCTTGAGTGGATGCTCCAACAGTAAAACCTAACAAGATTGTAACAATATCAATCATAGGACCTTTGGCGGTATCTGCTAATCGATTGGTTACCCCACTCTCTTTTAACAAATTCCCAAAAAATAGCATCCCCAATAATGGCAATCCTGATGGAACAATAAAAGTCGTTAATAATAATCCCATTATAGGAAAAACCACTTTTTCCGTCTGAGTAACAGCCCTTGGTTTTTTCATATGAATAAGACGCTCTTTCTTGGTTGTAAGCAACCTCATTACTGGAGGTTGAATAACAGGCACTAAAGCCATATACGAATAGGCTGACACAGCTATTGCTCCCAATAAATGTGGGGATAATATAGACGTTACAAAAATAGCTGTTGGACCATCTGCACCACCAATAATACCTATTGCACCTGCTTCATTAGCAGGAAATCCAAACGCCAAAGCAATTGCATAGGCACCAAATATCCCAAATTGTGCAGCTGCTCCAATTAATAACAGTTTTGGATTAGAAATAAGAGACGAAAAATCAGTCATTGCTCCAATACCTAAAAACACTAAAGGAGGGTACCAACCATGCCTTACACCACTATACAATATATTTAAAACGGTACCCTCTTCTTTTATGCCAACATCTGTACCTTCTAAAAAAGGAATGTTTCCAACAATCATACCAAAACCAATAGGAACTAAAAGCATTGGTTCCCATTCTTTTTTTATAGCTAAATAGATAAACATGATACCGACAATAATCATGATAATATTACCTATTTCTACATTTGCAAATCCTGTACTCAAAATAATCTTATTAATACTATTGAGCAAAAATGAAAGTAAATTATCTTGCTGTATCATTATTCTATCCTATTATAATTAATTCAGTTCCTTCTAAAACAGAATCACCTTTACTAACTTTTATTTCCAATACTTTGCCATCTTTATCGGCATTGATATTGTTTTCCATTTTCATTGCCTCTAGAGCTAATACTTTTTGCCCAATTTTAACTGTATCACCTACATTGACACTAATAGCTGTAATAACTCCAGGTAATGGGGATAAAAGTGCTCCTGTTTTTACTTTCACTACAGGTTTTACTACGGGTTGAGAAGGAGAGCTCACTGTTGTTTCATCATGCGTATATACTGCACGTTTTGCAAGAGGTTTAATACCTTTTTTAACAAGAGGTTTTTCCATTTCTACGTAAAAAGGAGCACCATTAACCTCTACTTCTGCAATATTGTCCTCTACGCTTTGTATACCAACTTTATATTTGGTACCATTTATAATAAAATTATATTCTTTCATCTATTTTATTTATTAAAAAATTCATATATAGTAAACGATATAACTGATTGTATATTTACCAGTTATTTTTTCTATACAGCTTGTTGATTTTTTTACAAAAAATTACGCAACCCATATATTTTAGAACTCCAAGGAGAATACGTTTTAGCAACACGTTGTATAGTCAAAATAGTATCTTCAACATCATGTATTTCTTCCTGATATTCGTGTATAGCCATGGCAATAGACGCGTATACTTCTGCTGGAATATGTGTTTCAACAATGGTTTCACTTTTTTCTCCCTTAGCTGTTTTACGAATACGCTCTTTGGTTACGTATATAGAAAACTTTGCCGTAAGAGAAAATAATGTATACAGTAGTAGTAGTGCAAGAAACACAACAGACATAGAAGCAATAGCTAATACGACTCCATAAGGGTCTCGTTCTGCAAAAACCTTACTAGCAGCTCCTTTATCTACAAAGGCATTATTATTAGCTGGAGATGTTTTAGCCAACATACCCCATTCAGGTTCACCATCTTTCAATCGTCCGTAGGAAAAATTAGCAGGCATAGGAAGAGGATAGACTACCGAATCTAAACACGTTGTTTGATCTCTATCATACAAAGCGATATAATTACTTTCTTGTAATGTAAAGTTTGTATGAAATATTCCAAAATGAGTTTTATTATCTGCATAAAATATTATATGAGATAATGGAGCAACAAGTGTTATTTCATCTCCTTCAGGTATTTTGTATTTTGCCGGCTCAAGGGTATCATTTGTCAAATAACACCCTCCAATATCAATAACACGATGGCTGGGATTATATATCTCTATCCAACCACTTCTATTTCCATAATCATCCACCAAGTTCTCAGTATTCGTTACTAGTAGTTCATTTATAACCAAGTTTAAACTTTTTGCAGACATGTTAACAGAGAACAAACTAAGAAGGAGTAAGAGCGTAATAGATAAACGCATTTTTATATAGTTATGTATCATAATTATAACGGCAGATTATCATGCTTTTTAAGCGGATTAGTTAATTTTTTTGTTGCCAATTGTTGCAATGAGCGAATAATTCGAAAACGGGTATTGCGTGGTTCTATAATATCATCAATATAACCATATCGTGCAGCATTATAGGGATTAGCAAACAACTCTTTGTATTCTTCTACTTTTTCTTTTTGTAGTTCAGTTGGATTATCAGAAGCAGCTATTTCTTTTCCGTACAATACCTCGATAGCTCCTTCAGGTCCCATCACAGCAATTTCTGCTGTAGGCCACGCATAATTTACATCTCCTCGCAAGTGTTTAGAACTCATCACACAATAAGCTCCACCATACGACTTACGTAGGATTATTGTTATTTTTGGCACAGTAGCTTCGCCAAATGCATAAAGCAATTTAGCACCGTGCAAAATAACACCATTGTATTCTTGTTGTGTACCAGGTAAAAATCCAGGAACATCTACAAATGTTACAATAGGAATATTGAAGGCATCACAAAAACGCACAAAACGTGCTGCTTTACGAGATGAATTACTATCCAAAACACCAGCTAACACCTTAGGTTGATTAGCAACAACACCTACCGAAGTTCCATTAAAACGAGCAAAACCAACGATAATATTAGGGGCATAATCTTTGTGTACTTCTAAAAATTCACCATTATCAATTACAGAACCTAATACCTCGTACATATCATAAGGCTTATTGGGAGAGTCAGGTATAATATCATTAAGCGAATCTTCCAATCTGTCAATTGGGTCAGAGCATGACACCAAAGGAGGTTCTTCTAAATTATTTTGAGGCAAAAAGCTAATTAATTTGCGAATACACAAAATACCCTCTTCCTCTGAGTCAACAGCAAAATGAGCTATTCCCGACTTTGTAGAATGAACACTTGCACCACCTAGTTCTTCTTGTGTAACATCTTCTCCTAACACTTGTTTCACAACTTTAGGTCCAGTTAAAAACATATAACTAGTACCTTTGGTCATAATAGTAAAATCAGTTAAGGCTGGAGAATAAACAGCACCACCAGCACATGGACCAAAAATAGCAGATATTTGAGGCACTACACCTGATGTTAAAATATTGCGTTGGAAAATTTCTGCATAACCAGCTAATGCAGTTACTCCCTCTTGAATTCTTGCTCCACCAGAGTCATTTATGCCTATGATAGGTGCTCCCATTTTCAAAGACAAGTCCATAACTTTGCAAATCTTCAATGCCATTGTTTCAGACAATGATCCTCCTTCAACTGTAAAATCTTGGGCAAACACGTATACCAATCGCCCATCAATGGTACCACATCCTGTTACCACCCCATCTCCAAGAATGGCTTCTTTTTTGTCCATACCAAAATTGGTACAACGATGCTTAATAAACATATCTATTTCCTCAAAACTAGCTTCATCAAGTAACATAGCTATACGCTCTCTAGCTGTATACTTGCCTTTCTTATGTTGGTTTTCGATACGTTTTTCTCCGCCTCCTAATCGTGCTTTTTCACGTAGAGCGATTAATTCTGCAATTTTTTCGAGCTGATGACTCATAGTATATATTTTTTAAAGGTTATGAAATTATTCTTTAGGTGCTTCACACAATTCGGTTAAAACACTGAGAGTAGATTTTGGATGCATAAATGCAATACTCATATTTTCTGCACCTTTACGAGGAGCTTTATCTATTAATTGCACTCCTTTTTCTTCAGCTATTTTTAATTTATCTGCTAATTGGTCAACAGCAAAAGCTATATGATGTACCCCTCCTTTTCCACCGTTTTTTTCTATAAATTTAGCTATAGGGCTTTCTGGGCTTGTCGCTTCTAATAATTCAATTTTTACTTCACCAACCATAATAAAAGCTGTTTTTACTTTTTGATCAGCTACTTCTTCAACTGCGTAACAGGTTAATCCTAATACGTTTTCATAAAAAGGCAAAGCCTCGGCAATACTTGGAACAGCTATGCCGATGTGTTCAATTTTTTTTGGTTTCATTTTGTTAATTTTTTTTAATATGTTTGTTAGATTCTTTTTTGTATACCATTTTACGCAACTGACGTATAGGTTTTCTATCTTCTAATAAATGACCTCCTTGCAATTTGCGTTTGTATAATACATAACTCAGGCTCAACATAAAAAAGACCACAGCTCCTAAACTGTATTGCCAAGTTATACTCAAATCATAATAATTAGCTAAAACGACAAACAAAGAAAGTACAGTCTGTATCAAGACATAAAAAAGTGTAACCTTTAAATGACTATGCCCGTATTGATTGCATAATAACTGAAATAAGTGTATGCGATGTGGTTTAAAAATATTCTGACCCATTAACAAACGTTGTATCACTGTATACCCCGCCTCTATAATTATAATTGAGAATAACAAGATATATGTAAAATTATCTGTTTTAATTATTAACGATGAAAGTAAATACACCACAATTATACCTAAAAAAATTGAACCAACATCCCCACAAAAGCAAACTGGTTTTTTTCTAAAATTATACAATGAAAAAATAATTGTTGGAACAATTAAGAAATAAATTTTCTCTATATTTTCGATAAAATCAATCACATAATAGTCAATAAAAATGACAGAGAAAAAGAACACTAAACTTAAACCCGCAATCAAACCATTAATTCCATCAATAAAATTATATAAATTTACAGCAGCTACAAAAAGTATAAGTAAAAAAGAAAAAGCAATCCAATCTAACATTTTCAATCCTAAAAAAGAAATAGAGAAATCTATTTTCAATTGCCACATCAACAAAATAACAGCTACTATTTGAAAACACAGCCGAAATAAAAACCAAATTTCTTTGATATCATCAAAAAAACTAACAATGGCAATTAACAAAGCTGCAATTGAAATAAACCAATTTACGTGTATCCCCTTCCACGAAGCATAGACTAAATAAAACAAATAGGACACAACAAAAATAATTCCAGCACCTGTTATAATAGGCTTTGTATGCGAACTTCTTTCATTAACATGTGCTACAATACCATATTTTCTTCCTAACGAAAAATACACATTCATTAATGCAAGTAAAAGTAAGAAAAGGACCATATATACCATCTAATTTCTCTATGTTAATGTTTAATTTTTAATACATCATTGGTTGTATGTTTATATCTAAATATAAGAGCAAACAATATTGTAATAACCAAAGCATACCCAGAAAATGTTAACCATATACCTTGCCAATTTTTTAATCCATCTGCCTGGATAAAGTAAGTATCAATAATGTATCCACTTGCCAAGCTACCAAATATTGCACCAAATCCATTGGTCATCATCATGAAAAGACCTTGTGCACTGGAACGATTTTTTTTATCAGTAGATGTTTCAACAAACAACGAGCCCGAAATATTGAAAAAATCAAAAGCCATACCATATACTACCATTGATAGAATTATCATCCATAAGCGATCATCTGGATTTCCAAAACCGAACAATGCAAAACGTAATACCCAAGCAATCATACTCATTAGCATTACATTCTTTATACCATAGCGTTTTAAAAAGAAAGGTATAGCTAAAATAAACAATGTTTCCGATATTTGTGAAATAGACATTACAATGGTTGAATACCTAACGACAAAAGAGTCAGCATATTGTTCAATATTTTTAAAATCGTCTAAAAACGTATCTCCATACATATTAGTAAGTTGAAGTGCTGCCCCTAAAAACATCGAAAAAATAAAAAAGATAGCCATTTTAGGATTAGCAAATAATTTAAACGCATCTAAACCAAGCATTTGTACAATGGATGAAGATTTTTCTTTACTTCTTTGCGGGATACATGCAGGTAACGTAAATGAATAGATGGCTAAACAAAAAGATAAAACTGCTGAAATATAAAATTGTACTGCTGTTGCTTTGTTTCCAGTTAAATTTACCACCCACATAGCAATAATAAAACCTATCGTACCCCAAATACGTATGGGTGGAAATGCTTTTTCAATATCAAGATTTACTTCTTTCAAAGCATTATATGCAATAGAATTACTTAATGAAATGGTTGGCATATAAAAAAACATGGCAAGCAACATTACCCAAAAAAATACAACAGGTGAATTTACAAACGCAAGAGAAAAAATACATAACCCACTTAACAAGTGTAGTAAGCCATATAATTTTTCTGCATTAACCCATCTATCAGCAATAATCCCCATTAATGTAGGCATTATTAAAGAAGAAATACCCAAAGTGGAAAATACTGCCCCAAATTGAGCCCCATCCCATTGTTTTGTATCAAACCAATAAATAGCAATAGTAATAAGCCATGCCCCCCACACAAAAAATTGCAGAAAACTCATCACTATCAGTCTAAATTTAAGATTTTTCATATTTCTTAATTTGGATTTTTTTTCTCATTATTAGTAGAACGTTTTATTATCTCCTCTTTACATAACAAAGCTTGTTTATAATCTTCACGTTCAGCAGCTAATTGCATTTCTTGTTTTAATTCCTCATACGTCATATCAGCCAATTTCTTGGTCTTAATTGCTAATCGTTGTTGCATTGCTACTGTCAATACTTCTTCAGAGACAAATATAGGACAACCACAACGAACAGCAATAGCGACCCCATCAGATGGTCTGCAATCACTCTGCAAAACATGTACACCCATTCTATAAACTAATTTCGAAAAAAAAATACCATTTTGAAGTTTATCAATAACAATACGTTCGATTGCAACATTAAGATTGCTCACTAAATTTACTATTACATCGTATATGAGAGGTCGTGGTACTTTTTTCTGTTCGAGCTGAATGGCAATAGATTGTGCCTCACTATATCCTATTTCTATCATCAAATACTTACTTCCTGCAACTTCTTTTAACAATAGTGTATGAGTTTCTGTTTTAGAAACTCCAAGACTAACGCCAAAAACATATAACTCAATCATTTGCAAGCATTTTATTTTAGGCTGACAAAGTTAAGAAATAAAAATCAAAAAAGAAAAAAGAAAAATGCCTTTTATATAAGAAAAAACAAAAAATAGGGTTAATTCATATTTTACTAAAAAAAATAGTATTTTTGTGTCCCTTAACAACGAAAAAAAATTAGAACAATGTACAAAGAATTAATTAAAACTATTGCATTATTTATAGCTAAACCTGTAAAAGCTTGGGAATACATTAACACAAAAAATCCTACTGAAAATAATCCACTACATTCTTATGCCTACCCTTTAATGGGTTTAGGCTCGTTATCTGCTTTTATAGTAGCTCTCGTTAATAACGGTAGCAACGATGGATTTCAAATTGCACTAAAGGAAGCCTCACTATTATTTATTTCAAGTTTTATTGGCTTGTATACTGCCGCATTTCTAATTCGTATTTTTTATGAAAAATATTGCAAAGAACCGCTTTCTTTTGATGTTACCATTCAATTTGTTGTATATAGCTCTTCTGTAATTTTTATTATTAACTTGTTTAATCAAGTTACTAGTAGCATTTTCTTTCTACAAATATTCTCTTTGTACACTATATATATAGTATGGGAAGGAAGCATTCATTTTTTAAAAATAGAAGAATCAAAAAGGGCTAGTTTTGTTCTTTTCAGTGCTTTTTGTATGATCCTTTTACCAATAGCAATCACGGCATTAATGAAATTCTTTATGCCCGGTTTACAATAAGTTAATCAACCATGAAAACCAAACAAACTGCCATTCGGATAAAAAACAAACGAGCTACGTTTGATTATGAAATTTTAGAACGCTACACAGCAGGCGTTGTACTTGTAGGTACGGAAATAAAAGCTTTACGAGAAGGAAAAGCCAATTTAACCGATTCTTTTTGTTTCTTTTTTAATAATGAATTATGGGTTAAAAACTTGTCAATTTCTCCCTATTTTTATGGATCGTACAATAACCATAACCCTCGAAGAGACCGCAAATTATTGCTCACCACAAAAGAACTCCGTAAACTAGAACGTGGCACAAAAGAAAAAGGTTGCACGCTAATCCCCACTTTATTATTTATAAATGAAAAAGGATTAGCTAAACTAGAAATTGCTTTAGCAAAGGGAAAAAAAGAATACGACAAACGAGATAGTATTAAGGAAAAAGAAGATAAACGTGCTATGGACAGAGCTTTTAAATCGAAGATATAAAAAAAGCCTTACGAAACGCAAAGCTTTTGTAGCGGGAACGAGAGTTGAACTCGTGACCTCCGGGTTATGAATCCGACGCTCTAACCATCTGAGCTATCCCGCCATCATTTTTTAGTGGTGCAAAGGTAATACTTTTTGGGAATTTCAAAAAATAAAATAGCATTTTTTCAATCTCAACTACTTAATATTCCCCCCTATACTTTGTATATTGCTTATAAACAATATTTTACCGCAATCCAATTATTTTTTTCTTTGTATCCAATTTGCCGTAAACCAAGCTTAATGGCAAGATCATGTATGTGAGACAAATCTGATAGATAAAAACCACTCATAAATAATATCCCATTTTTTGATAAACAAGCAACATATTGAGGCATATATTCAAGTAAAACATTCAGGTTTATTTTTGCAAAAATCACATCAAACTTCTCATTATCAACTACTTCTGCCCCACCTTGAAACACTTGTATGGTATCAACTGCATTTACCAAAATATTCTCTTTTGCGTTTACATAACACCATTCGTCAATATCAACAGCCCACACCTTATTTGCACCTCTCATTTTTGCTAAAATGGCTAATACAGCTGTACCACAACCCATATCCAACACTGCCTTATCCACTAATACCTCTTCTAAAATCCATCTTAGCATCAAACTAGTTGTTTCGTGATGACCTGTACCAAAAGACATCTTAGGATCTATTACAATATCGTATTTTGCATTGGGCAAATTAGTATGAAAAGATGATCGTATAAGACATACATCATCTACTAATATAGGCTTAAAATAATGCTTTTCCCACTCTTCATTCCAATTTTGTTGTACAATACGTTCTTTTTTAAAGCTAATTTGTGTTTCATATAACTTAGCAACATCATGAATTACTTCACTGAAAAGAGCTCCCTTCCAATCAGGCTCTTGAATAAACGCAGATACTCCATCTTCTTGCAATTCAAAACTCTCAAACCCAATAGCACCAAGCTCATACGCAAGAATATCAGCCAGATATTCGGAAAAAGGATTCATTTTGATGGCAAATCTTAAATAATTTATCATATATTAGAATTTAATAATAAAATCTTTCATTTATTAATTTTTTGTTAACAAATGAATGTGTATTTTTGTATCATAGAATCGTACATACACACAACACACATTTTCACGCATATAAAAGCAACAAAAGTACAAAAAAATCCTTAAATTGAAATGCCATGAAAAAGAAAGCTTTACTTATCAGTAGTCTATTTATTGCATTTTCTATGTCGATGCTTGCTCAATACGACGACATCTACTATAATCCAAGAAAAGCAAATGAAACACGAATAACTACAAGTAACGAAGAAACTGTAGTTATTTCTAATAATGTGCGTGATGTTGATACTTATAACCGTCAGGCTCCAGCAAACCGACCAAATCAAACATCGAATGTAGAACAAGATGATTTTGAGTATACAAAAAGAATAACACGTTTTCATAACCCAGAAGCCGTTACTATCAACAACCCAGAATATGTGTACATATACAACGACACACCCTCTGAACCAAATCCAACTATAAATATTCGTGTTACACAACGCTGGAATCCATGGGATTATAGTTATTTTACACGTTATTATTATCCATCCTATCATTGGTCATGGGATTCAAACTATGGATGGGGTTATACATACAACACCTACTATCCATTTTATAGTACATATCCTTCATCATTTTATTACGGTTATTATTCTCCAGGTTATGGGTATTATGGTTATGGGTACTATGGTTACCCATCTTATTATCATCATAGACCCTACTACTATCACCATCCCTATCATCATAAACCTACTTACACAACAAGAAAGGGCTATAACAATTACGACCGCACACCCAATTATGTAAATGATGGCAGAGGCAGTAGCTCTTCATATGGATATCAAAATTCTGGACAACGTTCAACACGTTCTGTTGGAACAAACCCAACAAATACTAACGCATCTAGTACACGTAATACATCAACTTACAATAATAGAGAGCGTACATTTAATAGTGCACCATCTTCTTCTACACAAAATACCAGAAAAAGTGACGTAACAACGAATACCTCTACACCAAGAGAAACATCTAGCGGTAGAAGTTTCAATTCCTCTTCATCATCGTTTAATAGCAATAATTCTGGTACAAGAAGTACGCAAAGCAGTGATAATTCATCGTCTTCCAACGGAGGAAGCAGAAGCAATGGAGGTCGCTCGTTTAGCAGATAGTAATTATGAAATAAATAAAAAATAATACGATGAAAAAAATAATAATTACAAGTTTGTGTGCATTAGGAATTATGAGCTTTGCAAATGCTCAATTTCAGTCAGAATACGACGCACTTAAAGTAGCTCAAACTGATTTAAATGGTACAGCACGTTTTATGTCTGTAGCAGGAGCGATGGGAGCTTTAGGTGGAGACGCTTCTACCCTGTTTTACAATCCTGCTGGGATTGCTACGTACCGCAGTTCTGAGCTCACCTTTACTGGAAACTTGAATTGGAACAATACCTCAGCTTTAGGCAGTATGGCTAGCCGTTTTTTATTCAATTTGAATAATGTATCTTATATCAGTGCATATAAAACAGGATCTGAGAATGGCTTAGTGGCTTTTAATTGGGGTTTTGCTTATAATAGAGCAAAAACTTTTGATAAAAACATTCGTTATTCAACCAATAGCAATTTATCATTAGGTGATTTCTTAGCCAATTATACTGAAATTTCTGGAAATGCTACAGGGTTTGATGCAAGTGCTTTTGAAGATGATGATGTATATAAAGACCAACGCGTACCCTGGGCTTCGGTATTAGCATGGGATGGATGGATGATTGCTAATCCTGAAGATGAAGCGAATAACCCTATTAATAACGAATATGAATCATACAGAACCTATCTAACAGGTCAAAGCATTGGAGGAGGAGTTCAAAACACATATACAATAGCTGAACGAGGATCAGTAAACGAGTATGCTTTTAGTGGTGGTGCAAATATAAGCAACATATTGCAAGTGGGAGTAAGTTTTGTATTACTTAATCTGGATTATAAAATGACCTCTGAATTTGAAGAAAAATTAGAAGATAATAGTTCGTATACATATAGTTCTTTGTATGGTGCAGATGGATCTGGATTTAGTATTAAATTTGGTGCTATTGCTCGACCAACGCAGTGGCTTCGTATTGGTGGTGCATTCCACTCTCCATCTTGGTATTACATCAAAGACACAAACGAAGGATCTATAGATGGTAAAGCGGTAACATCTAGCAAATCAGGCAAAGGCTCCACTCCTGTGGGCTATGGTTCTTACTACCTAAATACACCGATGAAAGGACTAGCTAACCTTGGTTTTGTAATTGGAAATTATGGATTTGTTGGAGTAGATTACGAATATACCGACTACTCAACAATGAAAATGAAAAATAATGATATTATCAACTCCTATATGGTGGATCAGAATAATAAAATTGCTACCAATTTTGATGCTACACATACCATTCGTGTTGGTACTGAGCTTAGACCAATTGAAAACGTGTCTGTAAGACTTGGATATGCCATGGTAACTCCAACAATAAAAGCCGATGCATACAGAACATACGCAACCAATACCACTCGTACAGATTTTGATTTTACAAATGATAAAAGTACAAATTACATTACAGCAGGTTTGGGGTATCGTTTTGGAAAATCGTATATGGATGTGGCTTATGTATTGCAAACAAAATTACAAGATTATTATACCTATAACCCTACCTATGTGAATGGATTTGGGGCTCCTGTAGAGATTACTAGCAAGCATAATCAAATTTTACTAACTTATGGAGTTCGGTTTTAAATAACAAACAATGAGAACAAAAAAATGGAGCACTTTTACCAAGTTGCTCCATTTTTTTAAGCTGTTATTTAGATATTACAATATAGCTAATAATGTGGCATTCTTGGTAATTTTCTCTACGGCTTCATCTATTTGATCAAATGTATGCGTAGCCATCAAGGAAATTCTGATTAAGGTATCTTCGGATGCTACTGCTGGCGAAACTACAGGGTTAACAAACACACCATCTTCCATAAGCATACGAGTTAACATAAATGTTTTTGTATTATCACGCACATACAAAGGAATAATTGGCGTAGTAGAATGACCTGTATCAAATCCAGCTTTTTGCAATTTAGCTCGCATATAATTGGTATTTGCCCATAAAGCATCCATCCTCCAAGTTTCTTTTTCCATTACATCTAAGGCTGCCAATACACAAGCGGTAGAAGCAGGTGTAATACTTGCACTGAATATCAATGTACGAGAAGTATGTTTTAGATAGTTAATAATATGCTTATCAGCTGCAATAAAACCACCAATTGTAGCTAGCGATTTACTAAAAGTACCCATTATTAAGTCCACATCCTTGGTTACGCCAAGATGGTTGCAGATTCCTGCCCCATGATTGCCATACACTCCTAATGAATGAGCCTCGTCTACCATGATCGATGCATTGTATTTTTTTGCCAAATCAGCAATTTCGAGTAATTTTGCTTCATCTCCTTCCATACTAAAAACACCATCCACAACAATCAATTTTACTTTATCAGGCTCACATTTTTTTAGTTGTTTCTCCAATGCATCCATATCATTGTGAGCATATTTAATAATCTTAGAAAATGACAAACGGCTTCCTTCTATAATTGATGCATGATTTGCTTTATCTAAAATCACATAATCTTCCTTGCCTGTTAAACAAGAAACTACTCCCGAATTTACAGTAAATCCCGTTGCATATACCAATGCTTCCTCTTTACCTACTAATTTAGCTAAACGAGCTTCTAATTCAAGATGAATATCCAATGTTCCATTTAAAAAACGAGAACCAGCACAACCTGTACCGTATTTTTCTACAGCTTTAATTGCGGCTTGTTTAATTTCAGGATGATTAGTTAGCCCTAAATAACTATTAGAACCGAACATTAAAACTGGTTTACCATTGATTTGTACAACGGTATCTTGGTCAGAAGAGATAGGACGAAAATAAGGATAAACACCTGCCTCCTGTATTTTTTGAGGGGCATCGTATTTTGCCAACTTTTGACTTAATAAACTCATGCTTGCGTTAATTTTAGTTACACATTTTTTTAAAAGTGTGCAAATATACCGATTATTTTGTTATTCTCAATTAAGTTTACTAATTATTTATTTACATATTGAGTGTGAGCAATCCAATGGGTAAATCCATATAGATTGTTTTTGTAGATTCATCTATTGAAAGGAAAAACTCTTCTGCCACAGGAATATATAAGGTTTCGCCTTGTTCCGTATCAACACAAAATAAGGTATTGGGGGTGGAATCATCTATAGCAGTAATTACACCAATTTTACCACAATTTGCATCAACAACAGTAAAGTGTATAAAGTATGCCACATCTACTTCCTCATCATCTGTTTTTCTAAGTTCATTGGGCAAATAAATGGGAGAATCTAATAAAAATCTTGCGTCTTCATCCGTATTGATATTTTTCAATTTCAAGAGTAAGGACGTAGATGTCTTCTCACGCATATCTTCTATAAAAAAAGGCACATAAATACCCTCTATATTGCTCACAATAAACGATAGTTTACTACTATCTACTGGAAATGAAAATGAACACGACAATTCACCTTTAACACCATGTGTTTTATGAAATTTTCCTGCTTCAAATATTTCTTCTTTTCTAATCATATTTTATTATTTTACAAATAGTTGTTGAACTAACGAATGCGACTGAAATTCAGGAGCATACAAACATTGTATTGTGCTTATCCCTCCGCTATATACACCATTAAAACGAACCCACAAAGGATATTCAATTACATAGGTACCCTTGGGGAATTGACTGAAAAAGAAATTAGTATGGGTATCTTTGGGGTTCTGATAATAACCAATTCCCTCTCTGTAACGATATGTAGATACTTGCTCTACTGGCTCCAAGCCACTAGCTCGTAGGTCTTTTATATGTACAAAATCCATATCCCTATCTGTAGATATTGTTAAACGAACAATCACTTTATCTCCTACTTGCAATTGCTTATTTTCAATTGGAACAAGTATTGTTTTTAATCCTCGTTGTTGTTCAACAAACATTTTTTTATCAATATTGAGTGCATGCATGGAAGGTTTTGTAATCTTAGATACTTCCTCTTCGTATTGCCAGTAGATAGCTCCCCACGATACATTATTTCCTTTTTTGTTCACAGTAAGTTTTGATAATGAGGGGGAAATTTCAGAGTTGTAGAATGTATGCTTACGGTATCCAATTGAAGACTCTTCTCCGCTCTCAAAAAGTACATTATTATTAACTTTTACAATCATACTAGACGGTTGAACAATACTCATTGAGTTTCCAGTAAACACTAAAGCATAAATAGCATCTACTGTAGCTATTGGATTATTCCATGCATTGGTTTGTTTATTGGTAAGTAACCATATTTTAAGTTTGTCTTCTATTTCTTTGTTAGGTTTAATTTCGGCAATTGCTTCCATTATAGCAACATGCGTTACAATGGGCATTTGATACCAAGAATAGCCGGCAGTATTATTTGCCCAGAATATTCCTTTATCCTTGTTTTCAGTCGCAAATTCGAGTAATGAAGTAACAATACTTTGTGCTAATTTCTTTTCATTATTTCTAAATAAGATTCTTGCAACTTGCGATTTTCCATACAAAGAATAGGCTGTCCAATTTTGCTTTAAAACTGCATTGAAGTATATTATTGATTTATTCAGCTCTTCTGACTTTGGAATAGTTGAAAAAAGCGACCTCACATACAATGCTTGTAGTGTATATGCATCAACAACGAATGGTTTGCTTGTAGAATGTTTTATGTAAGTATTGTATGACTTGATTATCTGATAATCAATATACGCTACTGCTTGCTGCATCATCTCTGTACCAAAAATTGTGGAGTCTAAAGCTTGTATCGACACTAATTTTGCTATTTTCTCTGCTATAAACAACGTTACCATTTCATTCTCAGGCATACCAGCAAACCAAGAAAAACCCCCTGTTGGTGCCTGTAATTCTTGCAATTTTTTCCACAATTCTTGTTGTTTATGATGCAATTGATTTGCGTCCAAATATAGTTGCAACTTAGATAACCCTTCCGTTTCTTGCAGGGCATCTTGTATCCACGGACTTTCTGAGTTTAACAAATTTTTCAGTTCTTTATTTTTAACTAAGGGCGACTCTTCCTTATTGGCATAAAGCTGAATATATTGCTTAAATAATGGTGTATTTGCTACAACAAACTCACCAAGAATATTAGCATAATAACTTGACATAAGAGAAATAGCATTATCGTATTCTGGCTCAGCTACTACAGGTAATGCCTGTAAGGCATACCATGCTACATTGGGAGATAATTCAATCGTATAACGTTTGTGTGATAATGTTGTAGATGTATTGTTTTTCAGTTTATCAAATTCAAATGTATATTCCCCTTCCTTGTACATAGTAAAAGGCATACTCTCTGTAACTAATTTTTTGCTCGACAAGATGGGTAAATAATGTTGTTCCCCATCGCTATACGAGTCATTTGCTACCATCACTTTTACTACCCAAAGAGAGGAATTAGTTGGCACGAATAGTGGTAATTTAATTACAACCGATTGATGTGGATTCAGAGTTACTTTCTCTTCATTGGATAGTAATATACTGTCCGTTTGTGCATCTCTTATTTCCCATTTAGCAGTAGTTTTAGCTAGTGAATCCAACATATTGTAGATAGTAGCGGTTAACACAATGCTATCACTTTGTTGAACAAAACGAGGTAAATTTGGTTTCACAGAAATAGCTTTTTGGGTATACACATACGATGTTTGTTGTCCATAATACGCATCTGCATTATGAACGAGTGTCATTATTTTCCATGTTGTTAAAAACTCTGGAACTGTAAAACGCACCGTTGCCAATCCTTCATTATCTGTTTTTATGGCTGGATAAAAGAACGCTGTTTCTGCAAATTCTTTACGAATAGGCATTTTTTGAGATAATTGCGAAGATGTAGAAGCAGTTGTTTCAGTAGAAAGAATTTTGTCTTCTACTACATCATCCATTACATTTGTTGCCTCTAATGATTTTTTCCGCAACATATTGCCTCCAACAGCCATATACGGCATAGCATAACGGTAATACCCGGGATATTGAAAGTCAAACAGATTAATTTTGGGTAATTCAAAACCTTTTTCATCCTTGAAAGGAACAATACCTGTAGCATAATTTGAACGAGAAAAAGAAGGTGTTGCATTCCAAGATGGAACATACCACTGATGTGAAACAAACGGATTAAATTGCCACTGATGCGGCACAATAGCATCTAACGAAGCATCGTACATACACACAAGCACCTCTGCTTGCTGATTAACTCCATTTGCATCTTTTACATGTATTTGCCACTCTTCTTCGTTTCCTGGTTGTAATTTATCTCGAAAAGTAATATACTGAATAGATATTTTTTTTGAAGGTTGCCGTTTTACTATTCGGTTGCTTTGCTGATACAAAGTATTATTTACAACAGATGTAAAACGCATTTCTACACTATTGCCACAATTTTTAGTATACGGAAATTGAATATGTTTACTTTCGTTGTTTAAAGTAATAAACTGACGGCAGATGAGTCCGTCTTCTCCAACTAATTCATACATAACCAACACATTAGCTGAAGAACCAATGATGGTTGAAGCCATTTCTCCCACAGAGCAGGTATCTGATAAAGCATACATCCAGTTTGATGTTTTGAATGGAGGTTTTTTATCTTTTACCGAAAATAATGTAAAGAAATGTATGTTTTCTACTTCTGTTAGGCTCTGCGTTTTCGTTGAGCTTATTAGTTTGTATCTACCTGAAGGTAAATTGGATACTATATTTAACGAAAGTGGTATTCCCGACACAAAAGAGCCTTCATATACACACTTACTCAGTTGTAGACTATCAACAGGAGTATCATTATTTGAGCTTTCTTTTAAAGCATAAATTGCAATTTTGCCACTTTGATGAAGCATTTCTCCATTTACATTGGTAACATTTACCGCTATTGGAGTTATTTTTTCTTTTTGAATAATTGCAGGAATATTCGTTTGTATATATATGGCACTTTCTCCGATTGAAAAACTCGAAGAAACTTGTTGTGTTTCACCAGCTTTGTCGGTAATATCAACATATACAAGATAATGATAATAAGCACTCTGGTCGGTATCAGGTTTTATCGGAATAAAATCGAATGTAAACTCGCCCTTATCATTTGTTTTGAAAACACCTTCTGCCACGTTCTCTGTTGTGTGGATAGGAAAATACCTACGCCAAGAAAATTGTTGTCGAACAATGCGGTATTTACCATGTGCAGTCTGTAAAGGAAAGCCCATGTATGTTTCAGCATTTCCATTTATGCGAACAGAATTATTAAACAATACTTCTTTATCTATTCGCTTAATTTCAGCTTTAAAAGTAGGTTTTTTATATTCTTCTACTAAAAATGAGCTAGATCCATTTTCTGTTTCGAGTGTAAAACTCCCTGTTAGCCCTGATTTTGGTAATATAAAATCAGTATTAAAAGAGCCGTAACTTGATGTTTGTTCTTGTTTTTATGCAATAATTTGGTAGTTTGCATCACGCAGTCTAAT
>JAAYPI010000195.1 GCA_012519885.1 Bacteroidales bacterium | reverse complement strand
TAAATACTTTAAGGGTGAGCCGATTAAGATATTTAACAATGGTGATTTCGATAATGATTTATACAGAGATTTTACATATATCGATGATATTGTTGAGGGAATGAGACGACTTATACCTAACATTCCTACCGACATTGTACCTCATAGGGTTTTTAATATAGGAAATAATCGTCCGGAAAAGCTTATGGTGTTTATAGAAACACTTGAAGAATGTTTAAGCAATACTATTGGTAAAACGGTAGTGTTTGATAAGATTTTTGAGCCAATTAAGCCGGGGGATGTACCTGCTACTTATGCATCTACTGATTTGTTGCACGAAACAATTGGGTTTAAACCTCGGGTATCTATTAAAGACGGTCTGCAACGATTTGCTGATTGGTATGTTTCGTATTATATAAAGAAATAAATAGCTATTTAATGTTTTTTAAATTAACGGGTTTAAAATGGGAGTGAAAAGTGATGACACAATCCTTTGCCGACATGATTTACTTGTTTTCCTGCGGAGCGCTGGGGTTAAAACCTGTATTAAATCATGAAATAGACTTTATGGCTGTGCATCATCACTCTATGTCACAAGGGGTGTGGCATACAGTTTTTTTATCAATAAAAAGATTGTATGATAATGCACAGCTAAGTATCGACAATGACATATTTAACAATTTAAGAAATCAGTTTATGTTATCAATTATGCGCAACACACAGCGTACTTATTTAATTCATAATTTAATAAAAAAGCTGGAAGATAATAAGGTGCGATGTTGTGTATTAAAAGGCGAGATTATGTCGGCATTATATAAAAACCCTGATTGCAGGATTTCAAGCGACACGGATATTTTAATTGAGCCAAGAAACAAAAAAAGAGCAATTGATATTTTAAATGAATTTGGTTTTGATGTAAAACCATTAGGAGCAACCTCGAATCATATAGTTGCAGCTCATCCTGTTGCCGGAATAGTAGAGCTGCATCTTAATTTGTATAACGAATTATATGAAGATGTATGGTTTAACAATATAGCGTTAATACAAGAAGAATGTAGAGTTGTGAAAGTGGATGATGATAAGGAAATTTTAACTCTTGGAATTACAGATGGGTTGATTTTTACGGCTCTGCACTGTATTAAACATTTTCTTTCCGCAGGGGTTGGTATCAGGCAAATCATGGATATGCTTTTGTATATGAAAGCTTTTTATAATCAGATTAATTGGGAAAGATTTAATAAAACAATGAAGCATCTTAAATATGAGAATTTTATCTATAATTGTATAGGTATTGGTATTAAATATTTAAACTTTGATAAAGAGCATTTGCCAAGTCATACCTGCAACAACACCATTATGACCGCAATATTAGATGATATTGAGCTTGGAGGTGTTTTTGGCAAAAATGAAAATGAACGCGATGGTTTTTCAATGCAATATACTAAAGCAAGATTCAATAGTTTTAAAAAAGATGAATATCACTCATATATTAAAATGTGGTGGCACCGAAAGTTGATAACTATTATTTTTCCGCACCCTAAAACGTTGGCATTGAAATTTCCTTACTTGAGAAAAAGCCCTCTCCTATATCCGATTGCGTGGCTACATAGAATTATAAGGTTAATAATTAATCTGATAAAAAAGGATACCTCCTTAAATAGATATTCTAATCCCGCAAAGCAGTTAATTCAAAGTGATATTATCGATAGGCGTATGGAATTAATCCGCAGACTTGATATGGTATAATAAATGGAAGCGAATTTTACCATATCTTGCTTTGTTTCAAAGTCGTTATATTATAACCGGAGCGGGTTAAGCCTTAATTTGGCCAACCCGCCCGAAAAAAATTAATTACACCCAATGTAAAGCCTTTTAAACAGCTTCTTAAATGTCTATAATCATAAATTTTCCTTTAAGTATAGGTTGTACCGTTGCATTGGTGAATATATTAGTTTGTGGATAGTATTGTTTAACCGCCTGATAAGGTAAATCGGTTATTATCGGTCCTTCAAGTAGATATTGCACCTTTACAGGATTGTTTTCTGCGGCTTTTTCAGCAAGAAAATCAGTCCATGTCGAAAGGGTGGGGAAATCCTCCTTTAAAAGGTTAAAGGTGATTCCCAGTACTGAGGAACCTAAGTAAATGTAGGACTTTAATAATACGGGGTTGCTTGTAACAAAGTGGGTACATCTATAAATTGCATTACTTCCCTTTGTAATGCTCGGTATGACCATTGTGCGATAGTGTATGTCACTTAAATCTGTAAAATTGTACCAATTCTCACTTCCGTTAAGAGTAATTTCCCCAACATTGCGATAAAGCTTAGTAGATTTTAAAGCATCGTCAATTACAATGAAATCACATATGCCATTAGGTAATGCTCTTAGGGTGTAGGGAAAATTTATTGAATTTGATTTTTTATCGTTATCTGTACTAATTAAATCAAAATTTTCAACGCTTTTAAAGGTATAAGGATTATCAGCATGTTTGTTACCCGTGCCTATTTCTATAGTCTTGCCCTCTATAGTCATGTTGCAGCTGCCATTATATGCATTGTCAACTTCTATACTTTCTCCGGTTATTTCTACGTCTTTCCATCCTGAAACCTTTGTGTTGCCAAAATGTAATTGTGCGGGTTTATGGTATTCATAACAAAATTCCGAATTTTCGCCGTTAATAATTAGGGGCATATACTACTCACCTCCAAGTGTTCCATCTGGTACAACCGCATAAAAGGTACCTTCTTCTATAGTACCGGAAGATTTTGCCCGATTAAATTGCGTACTCTCCATTAGTACTAACCTATGACCGTTAATCATAGAAGCATTTACTGCTTCATCTGCTGTATAGGCATGGCCTGAATAATCCGCAAAGTTAGTAGGCAAGGTCAAAAGCTGCCAATTCTCATAAATATGCGCAGGCTCTTCTCTTAATTGGTATATTCGACTGTATCCATCACCATCGTCTATTACAGTTGCGCTG
>JAAYPI010000042.1 GCA_012519885.1 Bacteroidales bacterium | reverse complement strand
AGCGGTGAGTGGGTAAAATGAGGTGTGCTTTTTTAGAAATAACTAATTTTTGGGATAAATCATATCCAGCTTTTTCTAGTTTCTCTATTTCATTTTTCAAGACAATGGGATCAATAACAACTCCATTTCCAATAATATTTATTTTATCTCCTTGAAAAATACCAGAGGGGATAGTATGTAATACGAATTTCTTACCATCAAATTCTAATGTATGTCCCGCATTTGGTCCTCCTTGAAATCGGGCAATTACATCATAATTAGGGGTTAATACATCAATCACTTTCCCTTTGCCTTCATCTCCCCATTGCAAGCCTAATAAAACATCTACTTTCATTCTTTTTTACTTCAATATTGTTTTTGCGTATAAAAATTATGTTCTTATTTTTTTGAACCCGTAAAGATACTATTTTTTTATTATATACCATTATATTTTAACTTTTCAACGGTAGAGTTGTCTTTTTTTTTCAAAAAATGGATAGTAATTTTTGTGTTATAAAAAAATAATGTACTTTTGCAACACGTTAACTTTTAAATAAAGAAAAAATGGCTCACTTAATTACAGAAGATTGTATCGCTTGTGGTACATGTATTAGCGAATGTCCTGTAGAGGCTATCTCTGAAGGCGATATTTATGTTATTGATGCTGATGTATGTACAGATTGTGGAACATGTGTGGATGTATGTCCTACAGAAGCAATCAAACCAGCTTAAGTATATTACAATCTACATTACAAACAAAAAAAAAGCAATATCACATGTGATATTGCTTTTTTTTATATACTAAGCATATTTCATTGATTATCCTGCACTTTCATTTTCTTTTTCGCTTTCCGATTCAAGTTCATTGTGTGGAGTAGTGCGAATATAAGTTAATACTTCTGTTAGTGCTTCTTCAAATTTTTCAAAATCCTCTTTGTACAAAAAGATTTTGTGTTTTTCAAAAGCAAACTGCCCATCTGTTCCTGTAGGCTTTTTTTTACTTTCTGTTATAGCGATAAATAAATCATCTTTTTTATCTTTTTTTACATCTAAATAATAGATGCGTTTCCCTGCTTTTACTGCTTTGGAGTATAAAATTTCCTTTTCTTTCACGCCGGAAGTTTCTGTTTCCTTGGTTTCGGTAGGTGTAGGTGCTGATTTTTTGAAAAATAACATACTATATAATTTAATCTTATTACAAATGATTTATCAATACGTTACAAAAATGATGAAAATTTCGCTAAAAAACAAACATTACAGAAAAAAAACCTCGAAAGTGTCAAAATAACATTTTTTTTAAACTAGAAAAGTAAACCTTTAGAAATATTAGCGTATCTTTGTGTCATAAAATTATATCATAAAGATGATAAATAGAACTTTAATTCGTATCAAAACTGTACAGCTGATGTACGCTTTTTTAAACAATAAGGAGAAATCTCTTCAAGCTACCGAAAAAGAATTGCTTTTTAGTTTAGAAAAGACCTATGAACTCTATAATTTGCTTCTTCTTTTATCTGTCGAAATTACATCGTTCGCTG
The DNA here is from genome assembly GCA_012519885.1 of Bacteroidales bacterium. Taxonomy (GTDB): domain Bacteria; phylum Bacteroidota; class Bacteroidia; order Bacteroidales; family Paludibacteraceae; genus JAAYPI01. Next base: position 14,350 of record JAAYPI010000042.1, on the reverse strand, counting down.
ATAAAAAGATAGAAATGGGTAAGAAAAAATTACGCCCCACTCCCGAAGAACTGAATCCTAATATGCGCTTTGTAGCAAACTCGTTTGTAGCACAATTGTCATCAAATAGTGCCTTGCAAGCATATGTGGCAGATAAAAAGATTTCTTGGATAGAACATGCTGACTTAGTGAAAAAGTTGTATGAACGTATTGTTGATTCTTCTATTTATCAAGAATATATGACGGCAAAAGAAAGTGGATACGAAGCTGATAAACAAGTGTGGCGGAAAATTTATCGTAAAATATTTTTAGTGGATGAAGAATTGAATGATAGGTTGGAGGATATGAGTATTTTTTGGAATGATGATATTGAAATTGTTGTAAGTTTTGTTGAAAAAACCATCAAACGTTTTGAACAAGCTAATGGTATACAGCAAGAAATATTACCCATGTATAAAGAAGAAGATGATAAAGAATTTGCTTTAAAATTGATTCGAAATGCAGTATTAGAGGATGATACTTTTACACAGTTGATAGATGAACATACTAAAAATTGGGAAATAGATAGAATTGCTTTTATTGATAAAGTAATTATGAAAGTGGCTTTAGCCGAAATAACCGATTTTCCGACAATTCCAGTTAGTGTAACGTTGAACGAATATATTGAAATAGCCAAAGTGTATAGTACCGATAAAAGTAGCATTTTTGTGAATGGAGTATTAGATACTATTGTAAACACGTTAAGAAATACAAATAAATTAGTAAAAGTCGGATATTTTTTAAAAGATACCAAATAAATAACGTAATTTTGTCAACATTAATTTAAATACTGAGAATATGTTAAGCATTTTATTACAAGCAACAGCACAAGAAGGTGGTCCAATGGGTCAATATGGATCATTGATTATGATGGCTCTTATTTTTGTGGTTTTTTATTTCTTTATGATTAGACCACAAATGAAAAAACAAAAAGAAATAAAAAAATTTCGTGATAGCATTGCCATTGGAGATAAAGTAATCACTTCAGGTGGTATTTATGGCAAGGTAAAAGATATCAAACAAGATTCTTTTGTACTAGAAATAGCTGAGAATGTACGTGTAACAGTAGATAAAAATTCTGTGTTTGCTACTGCTGCAGATGCTCCTACTACTCGTTAATTTGTATTTTTTTAAGTGCCGAACATGTATGTGAATAGGCTATATAATTTTTTTATAAGTATAAACGGAAAGATAAAGGCTCTCTTGTTGAATAAGAATGCCTTCATCTTTTTGTTTTTTTGTATAGCAGCTACTATTTTTTGGTTTGTAGTAGTGCTTGATAAAGAATATGAAACTCGTATTGCTATTCCTATTCAATACATAAATGTTCCTGTAGATATTGAAATAGTAAATGATATGCCTTCTCATTTAGATGTAAGGATACGTGATAAGGGGATTAGTTTGTTAGTGTATCGCCAGAAAAATTATTTTGACCCTTTAGTTTTTGATTTTAATAAACACACTTTTATTCGTAATGCTTTAAGTGTATCTTCTTCTGCATTGTTCGAAAAAGTAATTAGTGAACAACTATTATCCACATCGGTGATTGAAGATTATTCTCCGAGAACATTTGATTTTCAGCACATAAAATTGAATAAAAAACGTGTTCCTGTTAGATTGAGATATGATTTTAGTTACCGAAAGCAATATAGTCTTGCAGGAGATTTGATTGTGTCTCCTAATGAAGTAACCATATATGGAAACAAAGAAAGAATTGATACTATCCACTATGTTACTACTGAAAGGGTAGTATTGACGGACCTAACTGATACCACAAAAATTACTGTTTTGGTAGAGAAATTACCACACACACGTTTCTTGCCCAATAATGTTTCTGTATTTATTCCAGTGGAAGTGTTTACAGAATCATCGATGCATATTCCTATTACAGTGCATAATGTACCAGATAATGTTGCTGTTAGAGTAATACCTGCAGATGTTGAGGTTCTGTATCAAGTAGGCAAAAGTATGTACAATAAGGTAAATCCAATGGACTTTGTTATTAGTGTGGATTATAATAATGTGGTGCGAAGTACGTCAAGAAGACAAATTCTTACGCTAGAGAAATACCCAACTTACCTACGAAATGTGAAGTTAGGTACTATGGAAATTGATTGTTTTATTGAAATAAAAGATTAATTGTGTATGTTGAAAGTAGGTATAACAGGAGGAATTGGTAGTGGTAAAACACATGTATGTCAATTACTAGAAACAGTTGGTATACCAATTTTTTATTCTGATATTGTTGGCAAAGAAATAACCAATACAAATCCTAAAGTTCGTGCTGCGATTATAGAGTTATTGGGTGAAGAGGCATATAAGAATGATGTGTTGAATGCTAAATTTGTTGCGAGTAAAGTGTTTGACGATAAATCTTTGTTAGAGAAAATAAATGCAATTATTCATCCCGTAGTATTTGCAGCTTTTGAAGATTGGAGCATGCAGTTTGAAGGGCACAAAATAGTCGCATTAGAATCTGCTGTATTGTTTGAAAGTGGTTTTGACAAGTAGATTGATAAGTCTATTGTGGTAACAGCACCATTACAGGTGCGCATTAATAGAATTATGAAAAGAGATAAACTTACTTATCCAGAGGTAGAAGCAAGAATTAAAAATCAACTTTCTGATGAAGAAAGAGAAGCAAGAGCCGATTTTGTTATCAAAAACGATGGGGTGGAGCACTTGCCTTCTCAATTATTTGCTTTTTTGAAGGCAGTTGATTTTTAAACTTTCTGCACTTTGTAATGGCAATTAAATTTACCTTTCGTTAATGCGTTCAGTTTTGACGAAATCATTTGCCTGCGTATAGGTGATATCTTATCTACAAATACATGCCCTTCGATATGGTCGTATTCGTGTTGCATTACTCTGCTAGGGAAACCACTGTATTGCTCAACGTGTTTTTGCCAATTTTCGTCATAGTATTCAATTGAAATTTTGTCGCTTCTTTTTACTGTTTCAGAAATACCAGGTATGCTTAAGCATCCTTCTTCTTGAGATAATTCTTCTCCTTCAAAAGATGTAATTAAAGGATTAATCATTACTTTCTTGAAATTTACAAAACTTGGTTCGTCATCACCTAAAATTGACAAATCAACAATAAATAAACGAATAGGGAGTCCCACTTGTGGTGCGGCTAATCCTACTCCCTCTGCATGAGAAAGGGTATCAAACATGTCGTTGATTAATGAACTGAGTTCTGGGTAGTTTTTGTCAATTGGGTCAGCTTTTTTGCGTAATACAGCATTGCCATAAACAACTATAGGACGTATCATAATGTGTTAGTTTTTATACTTTCAAGGTATGTTTGTAAAATGATGGTTGCACTAATGGTATCCACCAAAGCTTTGTTTTGTCTATCTTTCTTTTTTAATCCAGCCTCGAGCATGGTACGATGAGCTAACACAGATGTAAATCGCTCATCTACGTATTCAATGGGAATATGCGTGATTCTCTTTTTGAGCGTATGTACAAACGGCGTGATGTATTTCATCGATTCAGATAGCTCATTATTCATTTGTTTGGGTAATCCTATAATGATTTTATCCACGGGTTCTGTTTGTATATAGCGTTCTAAAAAAGCAATAACTTCGTGACTTGCCACCGTTGTTAATCCGTTGGCAATCAGTTGCAAAGTGTCGGTAACAGCTATCCCTACACGTTTTTTGCCATAATCGATAGCAATAATTCTTCCCATAATTAAGCACCAAAAGTAGCTATAAACCGCCATAAAAGCAAATTTACTAGTATTTTTTAAAAATTTAGACACTTTTTTAACCCTTAGCATGGGCACTTTCTACTCTGTATCTGAAAAATATGTATCTTTGTGCAAAAATTTAATTGTATGACAAAAATTATTGTTACAGGAGGTACGGGTTATATAGGTTCGCATACAGTGGTTGAGTTACAACAAGCTGGTTATGAAGTTGTCATCATTGACAACTTATCTAATTCTTCTGTAGATGTGTTGCAAGGTATTTTTGCTATCACGGGCGTTATGCCAAGTTTTGAAAAGATTGATTGTACTGATTATCAAGCAATGGAGTCTGTATTCAAAAAACACGCAGATGCACAAGCAATTATTCATTTTGCTGCCAGTAAGGCGGTGAATGAATCGGTGGAAAAGCCTTTGTTGTACTACCGCAATAATTTAGTGTCGTTGATGAATCTATTAGAATTAATGGCTACATATACTATGCCAAATTTGGTGTTTTCGTCATCGTGCACCGTATATGGTCAACCAGATATATTGCCTGTAACTGAAAATTCTCCAATAAAAGTATCCCTTTCTCCTTATGGCAACACGAAACAAATTGGGGAGGAGATTATTACCGATACAGTACATGCAAACAAAAGCATTCATGCCATTATTTTACGTTATTTTAATCCAGTAGGAGCACACGAAAGTGCCTTGATTGGAGAATTGCCCAACGGTGTGCCACAAAATTTAATGCCTTTTGTAACGCAAACAGCTATTGGTATTAGAGAAAAATTAAGTGTGTTTGGCAATGACTACGATACTCCTGACGGATCTTGTATTCGCGATTATATACATGTGGTAGATTTGGCAAAGGCACATGTGGTAGCTGTGGAGCGTATGTTGCAAGGTAAACAGAAACAAAATCCAGAAACATTTAATGTGGGTACAGGTGTAGGATTGTCTGTGCTTGAAATTGTACAAAAGTTTCAGGATGTAAACAATGTTTCGCTCAACTACCAAATTGTAGGAAGGCGTGCCGGCGATATTGAAAAAGTATGGGCTGATGCTACTATTGCCAATAATGAGCTAGGATGGAAAGCAACGAAGTCGGTAGAAGAGATTGTACAATCGGCTTGGAAGTGGGAGCTTCAGTTGCAGAAGAAAAGAAAAGCCAACTAGCAATGCTTATGTTAGGAGCTTTTTGCTACTACAAATGCCTGAATTTCGGGCGATAAGGTTGAGAAAGACTGTTGTGCTTCATTCAGTGTATGTGACTTTATTGTGGAGGTAAATTCTTTTTGTGGCAAGAGGTTTTCTGAGATGTGATTTTGTAAATCTTCGTAACACATATCAAGTTCAATTTCGCAAAAGAATTGAGGTTTTCCCCCTCTGCACAATTCTCTGCACAATAACAAAGGTTTTACATTCTCAAAATCCAATACAGAGGCATCAATACCTAATTCTTCTGCTTGTTCTTGTATAAAGTCTGCTTTAATCAGTTCTTTTATTGATTGCTGTTTTCCAAACATAGATGGTGTAGGGTTGAAATTGAGGGAAAATGAAAATGGCAAAACTTCTTGATGAGCAGCTACGGCAACATGTGATGTGCGTGTGCGGGTTAAAAACACTTTCTCATTATTTTTGTTTTTTACAGTAATTCCAAGTGATACGCCAATTGTATTGGCTAATTGGGAGGACTCAAAAGAAGGAAGCGTTCCGTGCGGTGTATTTGATTGCTGTAAGTCCCATTCTCTTAGACAGCGTGCTTGCAATGATGTGGCATCTGTTTCCTCGAGTGGATAATCTAAGGCTAAATTCGTTGCCACTTGATCAAAATAACTTGCCTTTTCAAGTTTCAACAACAGTTTATTTTGCATAATGGAATACGTTTTGACGCGTGGACACACATTGTTACCTTTGTATAAACCATCGTTTTGTTCCAGCATGCTGATGAACTGTTTTTTTATACTTGTTAATTCTTCTGCAATACAAAATTCACCACTATATTCCCAACTACCCCAATCTAGTTGACCTTGATTTCTGTAATCAACTATAATTTCGTATGGTGCTGTTAGTTGTAGTTCTTTGTTTCTCAACATAGTTGCACGTTGACTCGTTTGGTGATAAAAGCGAGTAAGCCAATTTGTATCGTATGTTAAAAAATGATGCTTGTTGATCATAATAAAAATCCTAAATACATTAGACCTAACATATTTACATACATGTTAGGTCTATACAAAAGTACTATTTATTCTCCGAATGAAGAAGGAGCACGTATTTTTTATTACAAACTACTGCTTTTCGTAGTCGTTTATGTTAAACCAAATAGTTCCATGTCTTCTTCTACGGTTGCATTTGTTTTTACTCCAAATTTTTCTGTTATCAGTTTTAATACATTCGGAGTCATAAAGGCGGGGAGAGTTGGTCCGATATGTGTGTCTTTTACTCCTAGATATAACAAAGCAAGGTGTTCAATAATGGCTTTTTGCTCGTACCAAGCAATATTAAACACCAATGGTAAATCATTAATATCGTCTAAACCAAGCACTTCTTTTAGTTTTAAAGCTACGATTGCCCATGAGTAGGAGTCGTTGCACTGACCAGCATCCAATACGCGAGGAATTCCGTTGATATCTCCTAAAGGTAGTTTGTTGTAGCGGTATTTGGCACAGCCAGAGGTTAATATTAAGGTGTCTGATGGCAGGGCTTCGGCAAAATCTGTGTAGTATTGGCGTGATTTTTGACGTGCATCGCAACCCGACATGACAACCATTTTTTTGATGTTGCCCGATTGAATGTTTTCTAAAATGGTGCCTGCTAATGCCAATACCTGATTGTGGGCAAAGCCGATGGTTAATTCTCCTGTTTCTATCTCGGTAGGTGGTGGGCAGGTTTTTGCTAAAGAAATTATTTCAGTAAAATCTTTTTGCCCGTTTGGTAAATGAGTGTCGATATGTTTCCACTCTGGCATACCTGTAGCACCATATGTAAACACCCTATTGTTGTATGTGGTAGATTTTCGGGGAGGAACTAAACAATTGGTTGTGAATAGTATAGGACCATTAAACGATTCGAATTCTTCTAATTGCTTGTGCCAAGCGTTTCCATAATTACCTACTAAGTGAGGATATTTTTTGAACATTGGATAGGCATGTGAGGGTAACATCTCAGAGTGAGTGTAAATGTCTATTCCGCTGTTTTTTGTTTGTTCCAATAGCTCTTCTAAATCTTTTAAATCATGTCCGCTCACCAAGATACCTGGTTTTTTTCCTACACCAATATTTACCTTGGTTATTTCTGGATTGCCATAGGTGTTTGTATTTGCTGCATCTAATAATGACATTACTTTTACACCATATTCGCCTGTTTTCATTACCCAAGAAAGCATATCGTCGAGGCTTGTTTCTTTTGTAATCATTACGAGAGCTTTTTCAATAAAATCATAAATATCGCCATCCTCTTGCCCCAAATTAGCGGCATGTTCGGCATACGCTGCCATACCTTTTAGTCCGTACAATACATATTGTTTTAGCGAACGTATATCAATATCTGCATCGTAGGTTTGTACACTTACCAGAGCAGCTTTCGCAACAAATTCAATGTCAGTTGTGCCATTCCACCTTACAGTATGATGTTTGAGAGGAGTGTTTAATTTACTATGAAGCGAATTTCGAAGTTCAATTACTTCTTTTATTTGCTTTATTAGTAAGCTATTATCGAAATTCGCGTTTGTAATTGTTGCAAACAAACTTTGTGCTATTTTTCTACTTTCGGGTAGGGTATTTACTCCTTGTTTTCGTGCCTCTATGTTTACGTATGCTAAACCTTGACATACATATACTACTAAATCTTGGATACCAGCAGTATCCTCAGTTTTACCACATACACCTTTTATAGTACAGCCAGTGTTGTGTGCTGATTCTTGACATTGATTACAAAACATGCTCATATTATTATCGTGTTAAATGTTTATTTTTGAGTTATACCCATTCTTCTTTTAGTATTTCTCCTTTGATACTCACTACAATTAATTTCATTGGTATTTTTCTGTTTGATTGCGATACCGCTTAGCTTGCTAAAGAAAGCAATCCACCGCAACAAGGAACTTCCATAATGATAACTGTAAGGGTATTGATTAACGATTCTTCTATCATCGATTGTAGTTTTTCTACGTATATTTCCTTATTGCTGTCTAATTTTGGACAGGCTATGGCTAAGGTTTTTCCTGCTAAAAATTTTTGATGAAAATTGGCGTAACTAAATGCAACGCAATCAGCTGCCAACACTACGTCAGCTGATTTAAAATATCCAGCTTGTGGGTTTAGAAGGTGCAATTGCACGGGCCATTGCCTTAGTGCCGAAGTGGCAGGGGTGTTGGTGTCAACACGAAAACTTGGCGTTGTGTTGGCAAAAGATACTTCTCTACTGCCTGGACACCCTTTGCTTCCTTCTTTGCCATGTATGGGCATGTTGTGTACTTGTGCAAAGTCTACTTTTACACCATTTTCGCGTAAATAGGAAACAGCTTGTTTTAAGTAGTCAAATTCCCCATGCTCTTTTAGATGCTTTAAGTGAGCTAGAATAGTGTTTTCGCCTTTTGGAATCATACGTTCAATGGTTGCAATTTCATCATAAGGTTCAGCTTCTCTTTCTTCTAGTGTAATGGCACCTACAGGACATTCGCCAATACAAGCTCCTAGCCCGTCGCAAAATAATTCGCTTACCATACGTGCTTTGCCGTCAATCATTTGCAAGGCACCTTCATGGCAACCTTGCACACAGGCTTCGCATCCGTTACACAATTCCTCGTCAATTTTAATAATTGTTCTTAACATAGTGCTTATCCTTTTATCATGATGAGTAACATTTTAAAACGTTCGGTAGCAGTTAAGGCATGGCTCACATTTGCAGGCATTATAATACTTTGTCCTGTTGTTAGTAAATGTGGCTTTTTATCAATAATAACTTCAGCTGTTCCATCAAGTATTTGTACAATGGCATCAAATGGTGCAGTGTGCTCACTTAAAAACTCGCCTTTATCAAAAGCAAATAGGGTAAGGTTTCCTTTTTCGTTGCGTAGAAGTATTTTACTAACAATAGAGCCTGCTGCATAATCAACACTATCTACAAATGTGAACACTTGTGCTTTTGGGAATTCTTTCTTTTCCATACTATCATCTTTTTATTTTGTAGCACAAAGATAGGGTGTATGGCACAGATAAAGTGTAACATTTGTTACACTTACAAAATAAATGGTTGTGCCTAAATCTAGACACAACCATTTAGAAAATAAAAACTATAAAAATGAAAAACTAACAGATATTTTATTTGTAGGCATCAGTATGAACTGATTTTACAGCTCTTCCTGATGGGTCTGCCATTTTCTTAAATTCAGCATCCCACTCCAATGCTATAGCGGTACTACAGGCTACAGACCGTTCGTATGGAACAGTTTCGGCTGCAGTACGGCTTGGAAAATGTTCTGTAAATAGTGTGCGATATAAATATGCCTCTTTTGTTTCGGGTGTATTAATTGGAAAAGTATGAGTAGCATTTTTCATCATGGTATCGGTTATGCGTTCATTGGCAATCAGTTTTAAGTTGTCTATCCAGCTATATCCTACACCATCAGAAAATTGTTCTTTTTGACGCCACACAACCTCTTCGGGTAAATACGATTCAAAGGCTTTACGCAATATCCATTTTTCCATTTTTCCATTACCAGCCATTTTATCTGTAGGATTTAAGCGCATAGCGACATCCATAAATTCTTTGTCTAAAAATGGAACGCGACCTTCTACACCCCAAGCTGCTAAGGATTTATTCGCTCTCAAACAGTCGTAAGAATGCAGTTTGGATAATTTTCGCACTGTTTCTTCATGAAAAGCTTTAGCGTTTGGAGCTTTATGGAAATACAAATATCCGCCAAAAATTTCGTCAGCACCCTCGCCAGATAATACCATTTTTACTCCCATTGATTTGATTACACGTGCCATAAGATACATAGGGGTAGAAGCCCTAACCGTGGTTACATCATATGTTTCGAGATGATAAATAACGTCACTTACAGCATCTAAACCTTCTTCGATGGTAAAGTGTATTTCGTGGTGTACTGAACCAATGTAGTCAGCTACTTTACGAGCAGCAATAAGGTCGGGCGAACCATCTAATCCTACGGCAAATGAATGTAGTTGAGGCCACCAAGCATCTTGAATACTGCCAGACTCAATACGTTTGGTTGAATATTTTTTTGCTACTGCTGAAATAATAGATGAATCTAATCCTCCAGACAATAATACGCCATATGGTACATCTGTCATTAATTGTCTTTCAACTGCTTTTTCTAGAGCCTCTCGCAATTCATCAATGGAAGAAGAGTTGTTGTTTACCGCATCATATTTCATCCAATCCCGTTTGTACCATGGCGTGATTTTGCAATCTTTACTACTTAAATAGTGCCCAGGTAAAAATTCCTCAATACGCACACAGGTTCCTTCTAAGGCTTTAAGTTCAGATGCAACATAAAATTGATTGTTTTTATCCCAACCCATGTACAATGGTATAATTCCAATATGATCGCGTGCAATTAAATATTCATCTTTCTCAATATCATATAGTGCAAATGCAAATATACCACTCAAGTCTTCTAAAAAATTGATGCCTTTTTCGCGATATAATGCTAAAATTACTTCGCAATCAGAACGTGTTAGAAATTCATACTGATCACTTAACCTTTCTCTAATTTGTTGATGGTTATAAATTTCTCCATTTACAGCCAAAACAACCTTTTTATCTTTTGTATACAACGGTTGACTCCCAGATTGGGGGTCGACGATAGATAAGCGTTCGTGTGATAAAACTGCTTTTTCACCGCAATATATTCCAGACCAATCTGGTCCCCGATGTCTAATCTTTTTAGACATCTTTAATACCTGAGGACGTAACTCGCTCTCTTTTTCTTTTATTTCAAATAATCCAACAAATCCGCACATATATCATCATTTTAATGTGAATAGAAATCTATTTTTTGCAAAATTAAAGAATATATTTTAAAATAGTATCATTTTGTTCGATTTTATTGATATAAATATCTATAATGCTATTAAATTTTTATAAAAAATACAGAAAATCCATCTCTAATTTACTTATTAAAATAAATAGTATTCATTCTTTTATGATTTAGAAGTTCTTTAATTGGAAGTAATACTATTTCTTGTTGTAAAAATATTACTTTGTACGTGCTATTTTGCCTTATTTCTTTGATTTTTTTTTATTTAGCTTTGATTTTTATAGTAATATTTTTTCATTTCGTGTAATTTTATGTACTTTTGATATCAACATAATGGCAACAAACTATGAAGAAAACAGCGAATATGATTTGGAATAACATAGATGATTTAGTTAATGGGAAAGATGATGTTTTTTCTGATGTTACATTTTCATGTACTCAATACTCTAAAAATGAATTAGTTTTTAGGCAGAACGATATTTGTGATTCCTTATACTTATTGTCAAAAGGAAGTGTAAAAACAGAAATGATAACGGAAAATGGCAATTTATTGGGAATTGAAATTATTCATGCCCCGCGACCATTAGCTCCAGCGTTTTTATTTTCAGAAGATAATCGATTTCCTGTAGATGTTACGAGTATTACTGATATTGAAATAATTAAAATCCCCAAAAAAGAAGTTGTACGCTTAATGTCATTACAACCCGATTTTATGCACCAATTCATTAGTCATAATTCAAATCGTACACAATTTCTTACACATCGATTACAATTACTTACCATCAAAACAATAAAAGGGAAGATTGCTTATTTTCTTTTAGAGCAAATGCAAGAGTATGGAAATCCTTTTATGTTAGAACGAAATCAAACAGAGTTAGCCGATTTTTTTAATATTCCTCGACCGTCGTTAGCTCGAAGTTTATCTGAATTGGTTCAAGAAAATGCTATACGTATAGAGAGAAAGAAAATCACTATTTTAGATGAAAATAAACTAAAGGAATTACTAGTTTAATGTATATTTCAAGGTTATTTCGGTAACCAACAAATTTGGTTAATCTTGTTTATACAAATGAGGGTAAATCCTTACTCTTATCCAACGAATAAAGTAGCCTGTCTGTATGAAAATATCAGATGGAATTTTAGATGATACGATTAATAAAAAATTTACACTTTAAGAATGTATATGTAGCATAATAGCAACTGGATCGTTGTTTATTTGTATTTGAATACAGCTTTTTTAATTCTATCCATAATGGCAATGCCTATGCCATTTTCTTCTACTGGTTCAATAAAAATTTGTTGTATCGCTTTATTGTCTTCCATTGTATGAAATGCTGCAAATAAATTAGATGCTATTTCTTTTTTATCTCCATTTTGTGATGTTATAAAGATTGCTTGAGCCGTATTCCAGTTTTTTTTGTTAGTATGTACAATAATACCTGAATGCGGGGGCAAAATGTCCATTGTATTATCAAGTAAATACATAGGTTTGGTTGGAGCATAATGACTATGTAGCAATCCTGGAGAGGAAAGAGAACCGATTGTTTCGTTCGGATTATGAGAACAAAGTGGTACCACTTTTTCTAAATCTTCAGCAGTAATTACACCCGGTCGTAGAATAAAGCATCCTTCGTCTGCTACAGATACAACTGTAGATTCTATACCCAGTGTTACTTTTTCGCCAAGCAATACATAATCTATATCTTGTAATTGCTTTGTTACATGAGATGCTTCTGTTGGACTTATTTGACCAAATCTATTCGCACTAGGGGCTGCAATAGCACACTCACTTGCTTTAAGTAAAGCAATTGCTGTAGGGTGAGAGGGCATCCGTACGGCTACTGTTTCTAGTCCAGAAGTAACAATATGTGGAACACTAGTTGATTTTTTGTGTACAATTGTTAGCGGTCCGGGCCAAAAAGCCTCCGCTAACTTTTGTACCCAATGGCTAATAGGAGATGAAAACAAGGCATAAATTTCATCGAAATGGTGAATATGCACAATGAGAGGGTCAAACGAAGGTCGTTGTTTGGCTTCAAATATTTTTGCTACTGCCATAGGGTTGAGTGCATTAGCCCCCAATCCATATACTGTTTCAGTAGGAAATGCAACTAACCCTCCTTCGCGTATTATCAGTGCCGCTTGTTTAATATTTTCTCCAATAATCATTTTTTTAGGCTTGACTTTTTTGCAAAAGAGCATCTGCTTCTTCTAATTCTTCACGTTTTTTTTCTTGAAAAGCTGCTATCTTTTCACGCAATGATGGATTTGATAATCCAAATATTTTGGCTGCTGCTAACGCTGCATTTTCTGGAGATAAAACAGTCAGAGGAGCAACACCCGAAGGCATACGAACACTAGAGAAAATATCAGTGCCACCAAATTTATCACTATATGGTGGGCATGCTATTACAGGACAATAGGTTTGTGCATCGCTAAATCCACTCAACGCATTGCTCATGCCTGCAATAGTAATAAAGATTACATTTTCTTTTTCATACTCTTTAATTAAAGCATAGCATTTAAGTGGTACTTTATGTGCAGATGCTATACGGATTACAGATGGAATTTCAAATCTATCTAATACTGTTTTAATTTGTGTTCCCCAGTCTAAATCGGCTTTTGAGCCCATTAAAATAATTACTTTCATGTCGTTATTTGATTGTGTTATGTTACGTTTAAAATTATTTTTCTTATATAAAATCGCCTATGCGTTGAAATAATGTTTTGTTTTTCAAACTCATTTCAGGCATAGGCGATATGTTATCCATAGATAGATATTGCTCTATTAAATAAACGGAATAATATCGTTGTAGTCTTCTACTGATGCATCAGCCAAGCAAGCTTCAATAATTTTTCTTCCTACAGGATGTAATTCTGGAGTTAAGTATTGAGGTAATTCTTTTTTAAAGAATTCTCTCAAAATATCTGCTCCTTTATCATATCCTTCGAATCCAACCTCAGGTTGTTTGTATACTTGCAAGAAACGAGATGGAATTTTTGCTCCTTCAATAGAAAGGAAATTTAATTCATATCCTAACAGAGAACAACGAGCTGGTTGATATTGCTCTGGTTTTAAGTTTCCGTTTCCTCTTCTGGTCAAGTATTCTCTCATTAATAATTGAGGTTTGAATCCTACTTTCCATACACCAATGTATTGATTCGGTACCAATGTATAACGCATTTTTGGAGTCTGCATTATTTGCTCTAACAAAAGATTAGCATGTGTTACTCTCTTACCAGTGGCAAAGGGCCAATATGAACCTACACCTTCAGAACCCATTCCATCTCCGCCTATAATACTTGGATTAGCATGTCCACGTGGAGAAACTAATCTCCATAACCATGCTAATGCGGGTGGAAGTATATGGAATAATCCAAATATACCGTAGTTAGGATTTTCGCTAGAACATGGTGGAGTACGTACACCAAAACTACGAATATCAATAGCTACTGGTTTGGCAATGCTACCAGGCACAGTTTCGCGAGGTAAAATAACACGAGGATTTGGACAAGGTTTACCCGGTTCATCTTCTGTGTGATTCCAAATAAGAGCGGTACCTCCTGGGTGTGATTGAATATTTAAAAATAATAGAGGTTTTTCTACTTTAATAGTTTGTTTT
>JAAYPI010000041.1 GCA_012519885.1 Bacteroidales bacterium | reverse complement strand
TTGGAAAAAAAATACTGCTTACTACATACCTTTCACTTCTTTCGAACAAAACGACATGCCTACTAGTTTGCTCTCATTGATATCTATGCCTGTTGTTTCTGTATCAAAACAAACCGTTTTTTGAGATAATAAATTAGCTACAAAGGCATCTATATCTTTCGCATTATTCAGTAAAATATAGGTAGGTTTAATTGTATCGATGGTATCCATTGTTGAAGTTGATCCCATTGCTGTACGTTCTTCTTCAGCATCATTTTCCTCAAACATGTCAAACAAATTGCCTTGCTGAGGAGCTTTTTTTGTAACACTTGTTTCTGGCTTACTGGCTTGTGATGCCTGCATTTTTGCAATAAAGGTGCGAAACTCAAGTTCTTCGTATAGTGTACGCAATTGATTTTCGTCTGGTTCGCTCAGTATAAGTTCCGATTCATGTAATTCAACAGGTACGTCGGTACGTATTGTGGCTAGAAATTTTGAGAAAGCGATTAAGTCCTTGTTTTCTTCCACTTTCGTTTTTAAGGCGCCTTTCAGCTGTTCAGTATGAGCCAACAGATTGTCAATACTACCAAATTCTTGTAACAGTTTGACGGCGGTTTTTTCGCCCACGCCAGGGCAGCCCGGTATATTATCGCTACTATCGCCCATCAATCCGAGCAAATCTATTACTTGTTCGTGAGAAGCTAATTGGTATTTTTCTTTTATTTCTTCTATTCCTAGAGTTTCATACCCTCCCGTATGTTTGGGTCGGTACATAAAAATACGTTCAGACACAAGTTGCCCATAATCTTTGTCGGGAGTTACCATATAAGTAATAAAACCCGCTTTTTCTGCTTTTTTTGCGAGAGTACCAATTACGTCGTCCGCTTCAAAACCAGGCACCTCAATAATAGGAATACCATACGCTTTAATTATATTTTTTATAATGGGCAACGACGTGCGAATATCTTCGGGAGTTGATTCTCGTTGAGCCTTGTATGCCTCGTAAGCCTCGTGTCTAAAAGTCTTGCCAGATGGGTCGAAAGCTATTGCTATATGGCTTGGTTTTTCTCTTTTCAGAATGTCTTCTAAGGTGTTAACAAAACCGTAAATTGCTGAGGTGTTGAGTCCTTTTGAGTTGATGCGAGGGTTTTTAATAAACGCATAATACGCTCTGTAAACAAGGGCATAAGCGTCTAAAAGAAATAATTTCTTCATTGTAATTGTATCAGGTGAATATCCTATGAGTTCATATCTTACAAAGATACAAACAAAAATGGGAGAAACAAACAGCCCCTCCCATAATATCTATGATAAAAATTTAGTAAAGCTTATGCTAAAGCTTTGTCTAGGTTTTCTTTAATTGCAGCCAAAAATTCTTGTGTGCTTAAATAATCTTTGCGAGAAACATTATCTCCAGAAACTAAGATAGCTAAATCCTTCGTCATTTTGCCTGATTCTACTGTTTCAACACATACTTTTTCTAGTGTAGCACAGAAATTTACCAAGGCTTGATTGTTGTCTAGTTTTCCTCTATGAGCTAATCCACGCGTCCAAGCAAAAATTGATGCAATAGGATTTGTTGATGTTTCTTTGCCTTGTTGGTGCTGACGATAATGGCGCGTTACGGTGCCATGAGCTGCCTCTGCTTCTACGGTTTTCCCGTCAGGAGTTATCAATACCGACGACATTAAACCTAGCGAACCAAAACCCTGTGCTACAGTGTCTGATTGCACGTCGCCATCGTAATTTTTACAAGCCCACACAAATCCGCCGTTCCATTTTAGTGCAGCTGCTACCATATCATCGATTAATCGGTGTTCATACACCAATCCATTTGCTTGAAAATCAGCTTTAAATTCTTTTTCATATACATCTTGAAAAATGTCTTTAAAACGTCCATCGTAAGCTTTCAAAATAGTGTTTTTAGTGCTCAGATACAGTGGCCATTTTTTGTTTAATGCCATTTGAAAAGAAGAACGTGCAAATCCATAAATAGAATCGTCTGTATTGTACATACACATAGCTACTCCATCCCCTTCAAAATCATATACATTCCATTGTGTTGTTTCCCCATTTTCGTTAGTAAGCGACATGGTTAATTTCCCTTTTCCTTTTATTACTACATCGGTAGCCTTGTATTGGTCGCCAAAAGCATGACGTCCGATAACAATTGGTTGAGTCCAGTTGGGTACTAAACGTGGCACGTTGGAGCAGATAATTGGTTCGCGAAATACGGTTCCACCAATAATATTACGTAGCGTGCCATTAGGAGATTTCCACATTTTTTTTAGACCAAATTCTACAACGCGTGCTTCGTCGGGCGTGATGGTAGCACATTTAATCCCTACATTGTATTTTTTTATGGCGTTAGCGGCTTCTACGGTTACTTCATCATTGGTGGCATCGCGGTTTTCCATACCCAAATCGTAATATTTTATATCTACGTTCAGATAAGGAAGTATAAGTTGTTCTTTGATAAATGACCAAATAATGCGTGTCATTTCATCTCCATCTAATTCTACTACGGGGTTTTGTACAGTTATTTTTTGCATCGGAATAATACGTTTATGGATAATTATCTGTTTTTATTATTATCGTTTTTGAATAGGAATAAATTCTTTTTTCCCTCCAACATTTTTGTATGCAGGGCGAATGATACGCTTGCTAGCAAAGTTCAACTCCTCTATACGATGAGCCGTCCATCCTGCTATACGCGACATAGCAAATAGAGGTGTGTATACTTCTCTTGGTAAACCGATAGCATCGTATACAAATCCAGAATAGAAGTCAACATTTACACATACTTGTTTATTGATACGTTCTCCCTTGAAATTCATAAATGTTTCAATAGCTCTATTTTCAATCAATTCTAAGAATGCAAACTCTTTTTGTAATCCTTTCTCTTCGGCTAATTTACGTGCCATTTCTTTTAGCAATAAAGCCCTTGGGTCAGAGATGGTATAAATAGCATGACCGATACCATAGATTTTCCCTGTTTTGTTGTACACTTCTTTATTTAGCATTTTTTGTAAATAAGCATCTAACTCAGCAGCATCTGTCCAATCGGAAATAGCTTCTTTTAGGTGCTCCAACATATCTACTACTTGCAAGTTAGCACCTCCATGAAGAGGTCCTTTTAGTGAACCAATACCTGCCGCTATAGAAGAGTAGGTGTCTGTTTCAGACGAGCTAGTAACACGCACTGTAAAGGTAGAGTTATTACCCCCGCCATGTTCGGCGTGCAAAATGAGGGCTAAGTCAAGAATTTTTACATCCAAATCCGAATAGCTACGTGGACCTTGCATCATGTACAAAAAGTTTTCGGCTAAAGAAACCTTGTCTTTAGGGTGGCGAATATGCAACGATCGACAATGCGTACTATGACGCATCATATTGTATGCATAGGCAATAATCGTTGGAAATTTTGCTATTAAGTCGATAGATTGGCGAATGAGATTATCCCGAGAAATGTCATCTGGATTTTCATCAAACGTATACATTTCGAGCACACTTCGAGCCAAAATATTCATGATATTTTGCCCTTCGAGTTCCAAAATGTTCATTTTCATTTTTTTCTCAAGCACCATTGAGTCATTCAGGATACTAGAAAAAGTATCTAATTCTTCTTTGTCGGGTAAATAGCCAGAAAGTAACAAGAATGCTGTTTCTTCAAAACCTACACGGTTGTCTTTTTGAATTCCTTTTGCTAAATCCTCAACATCTATTCCTCTATAAAACAACTTTCCTGGAATAGCTTTTAATCCTCCTTCGGGCAGTCTTTCGTAGCCCACCACATCGCCAATGTTCGTTAATCCAACCAATACGCCCGAATGGTCTTCGTTACGCAAACCACGTTTTACATTATAGGAGGTAAATAATTCTCTATCAATTCGTGTGGTAGTTTTAATTGTTTCTGACAATTTATATACCAAATATTCTTTTTCCATTCTAGTTTGTATTATTAAATTTTGTTTAACGCATTTAGGGCACTTCCCGATTTGTACCAGTTTATTTGTGCTAAGTTATAGGTATGTGCCACATTAAATGATTCTTCTGTTCCATCAACATGATGTAACACCATTGTTAAGGGGACTCCTGGTTTCATGTTCGTTACACCCAAAATACTGATTGTATCATTTTCGCGAATTTTGGAATAATCATCTTTATTAACAAATGTAAGAGCAAGTAATCCTTGCTTTTTCAAGTTTGTTTCGTGTATTCGAGCAAAAGATTTAACCACAATTGCTTTTACGTTCAAGAAACGTGGCTCCATAGCAGCATGTTCGCGACTTGAGCCTTCTCCATAATTATCTTCAGCCACCACAATTGAGCCTATTCCAGCAGTTTTGTATTTGCGAGCTAACGCTGGTACAGCAATGTAATCTCCTGTTTCGGTATCGAGTACTGCATTCGTTTTGTCCGTAAAGGCATTAACCGCTCCGATTAACATATTATCCGAAATATTGTCTAAGTGACCTCTGTAACGCAACCAAGGACCAGCCATTGAGATGTGGTCGGTGGTGCATTTCCCTTTCACTTTGATGAGTAAAGGTTGTTTTATAATGTCTTTTCCATCCCAAGCTGAAAATGCTTCTAATACTTGTAATCGTTTTGATTGGGGGTCTATTTCTACAACGGCTTGATCAGGATTTTCAGAGGGAGCTATATAGCCTGCATCTTTTACTTCAAACCCTTTCTTAGGAAGTTCATCGCCAAAAGGTTCGGGAAGTTTTACAAGTTCTCCATTCTTAGTAGAAAGGTTGTCTTTCAACGGATTAAAACACAAATCACCAGCTATTGTAAGTGCCGCTACTATTTCGGGTGATGCAACAAAGCTATGTGTATTAGGATTTCCATCATTTCTTTTTGCGAAATTTCTGTTGAATGAAGTTACAATGGAATTGGGTCTATCAGGAGTTGTTGATTCACGTTTCCACTGACCAATACATGGACCACAAGCGTTTGCCATAATAACACCACCTACACTTTCGAATGTTTCCAATAGTCCATCCCTTTCAGCAGTATAACGCACTAACTCAGAACCTGGATTAATGATTAACTTTGCTTTTACAGGAATGTTTGTTTCTTTCGCTTTTGCTACTACCGATGCCGCTCTAGCTAAATCTTCGTAGGAGGAATTTGTACACGAACCGATGAGTCCAACTTCCATTTCTTGTGGATAATTTTTTTCTTTTACAATTTTTGCAAATTCAGACAAGGGATAGGCTGCATCTGGAGTAAACGGACCATTAACATATGGTTCTAATTCGTTTAAGTTAATTTCAATGACTCTATCGTAATAATTTTCTGGATTAGCAATAACTTCTGTATCAGCTTGCAAATGTTTTTTGTATTTGGTAGCTAATGCAGCAACAGATTCCCTGCCTGTGGCTTGTAAGTATGTAGCCATTTTTTCATCAAAAGGGAAAATGGAGGTTGTGGCACCTACTTCTGCTCCCATATTACAATTTGTGCCTTTGCCCGTAGCAGAGATGCTTTCTGTGCCTTCGCCAAAATATTCAATGATGGCATTGGTTCCTCCTTTTACAGTAAGTATACCAGCAAGTTTAAGAATTACATCTTTGGGTGAAGTCCAGCCAGACATTCTTCCAGTTAGTTTTACACCAATAATTTTTGGCATTTTCAGTTCCCAAGGCATACCTGCCATTACATCAACAGCATCAGCTCCTCCCACGCCAATGGCAATCATTCCCAAACCACCTGCATTGGGTGTATGCGAGTCTGTTCCTATCATCATTCCTCCTGGAAACGCATAGTTTTCTAATACCACTTGGTGTATTATGCCTGCACCAGGTTTCCAAAAGCCAATACCAAATTTGTTGGATACAGCTTTTAAAAAATCATACACTTCTTTGTTCGACTCATTGGCTGTAGTTAAATCTACATGAGCAGCAATGTGAGCGAGTATTAAGTGGTCGCAATGTACTGTAGACGGAACGGCTACTCTTTTGCGTCCGGAATTCATTAATTGTAACAATGCCATTTGTGCAGTAGCATCTTGCATGGCTACACGGTCGGGAGAGAAATTTACATAATCCACGGCTCTTTCATATAGTCGTAATTGTTCCTCGGTTGAGAGGTGAGTATATAAAATTTTTTCTGTTAAGGTGAGAGGACGTTGTAGTGTTTGTTGTACTGTTTCAAGCTTTGATGACAAGTTTTTATATACTTGTTCAATCATTTTCTCATCAAAAACCATATTATTCTTTCAGTTTGTAGTTAAATTTTTCGTTTTTGCAAATATACTAAAAAAACTATGAGAAAATAGAAAGAAGTGCTTTTTTGTATGAAAAAATGTAGCAATTTAGAGTTTTTAGTGTTTTATTTTGTATATATGCGGAATATATACAAAATGAGAGTCCTGTGATAACAAATAATAGATACTTGTTTCGATTAATTATTGTTTAATGAGAGCTCAATTTTATAATCAATATTATGGTATAAAAATATGAATAGAATGAGTATAGGAGAACATAGTTTTCGTTGAGATACATTGTTATGCGAAAAAATAGCTTGAAAGAATCATTTATTTTGTAAAATTGCTACCTTTGTAAAATCTAAATCACACTATGAATTTTTCAGATCCACACATATTGTTGTCCGAAATTCAAAAAGGCAATCATTTGGCTTTTGAATTTTTATTCAAGGTATATTATCCTCGTTTGTGTAATTTTGCAGCTCGATTTGTAGATTCTACTACTGCAGAAGATATTGTTCAAGAGTGCTTTCTGAAATTTTGGGAAAAGAGATTTTCTATAAAACAAGGCAATATCCTCTCTTTATTATTTACGATGGTTCGCAATTCATGCCTAAATCACTTAAAACATAAAGCTCTAGTTGATATATCTGCCATAGATTTTGTGAAAAATTTGTCGGGAGAGGAGGCTTTGTATGCATTGGATTTTACGGGAGGAGCAGATTATGTTTGTTTGGAACACGAACTAGCAGAGCAGATTAATAAGGTAATGAATGATTTACCTGCTCGGTGTAGAGAGGTGTTTGTTTTAAGCAGAATGGATGGATTAAAAAATAAAGAGATAGCTCTTCAATTAAATATTTCTACAACAATGGTTGAAAAACATATTGCCAAGGCAATAGCCGTTTTTTCTGCAAAGTTTAAAGATGATATTGGCTAGCTAATGGCAGATTCTAGTGCCGTTTTTAACGTTATTTAACGTTGTTTAGGTTGGGTAAAATACGACATTGATTGCTATATATGTACAAGATAGTATAATTATGAGTACACATGACAACCTCAAGAGTTTAGCTGAAGCGTATTTTGAAGGAAAAATAAGTTTAGAAGAAGAACGTCAATTGTTTGCTTTCATCAATGACAACGATGATAAGAAAAAGCAATTTTACGAATATGAGGAGAATTGGAAAAAACACTACGCTAGTGAAGATACAATAAAGGCTTGGCAAAAAGTATATAATCGTATGCAAGTTGCATAAACAGTAGTTCTTCCTTCAGTATCTCAGTCTCGTTTTTCTTGGAAACTATTGTCTGCTGCGGCAGTACTAATATTGTTAATTGGCTTTTCGGGACTATTTTTCTTGCATTCTGGTACTTGGGGAGAAAAAGAACGATATGAATTTAGGGTGGCTTACGGAGGTCAAGGAACAATTATTCTCTCTGATGGAACAAAAGTGTGGTTAAATGCTGGATCAACCTTAACGTATGACGATGATTTTAGCAATAACCGATTAGTTTATTTAGATGGCGAAGCCTACTTTGAGGTTACAAAGCACAAAGGGAAACAAATATTTTGTCAGAATCAGATTGGACAGAATACGTTTCTTTTTTTACTGCCACAGAAGATGCAGACAATATATCACTTTCGCTTACAAATGAACGCGTACGGAATAATACAGAAGGGAATGATTTTGTGATAGATGATATCTTATTTCAAGCTGTTTCGGCTGAAGAAAGTAACTTATTTGAGGTATTTAAGATAAGGGTGCTTCCTTTACCCAAGGTAAGTATATCGACCAATGTTCATAGTTGTACAGAACAAGACATAACTATTCCTTTTGTTGTGGAAGAGGGAAACCCAACCCATTATAGTTTGTTTTTTGATAATCCAATATTTCAAAATGAACAAGATAAAGCATTAGTAGATAATGAAATTACCTTTGAGCAGCCGAATGGAGTGTTGGCTGGTGGATATCAAGTGTCTATTGTTTTTACACAAGATGAATCAGGTTGTTCTCGCTCACAAATTGTGCCTTTTTTTATTGATACTTCTTTGGTTTATGCTAAATGGGATGATATCCTTTTTTGTGATAATGTTGACTTAAAGTTTGATACGTTTCAGTGGTTTCATAATCAAGTATCTATATCGGGTGCTACTCAACAATTTTTGTATTCACCAAGTGGTTTTTCTGGCGAATATCATGTTGAGGCATATACTTCAATGGGAGTAAAGTATACCAGTTGCACTACCCATTATGAGGCTATTCAGAAAAGTAGAACAGCAATGCGTGTTTATCCTACTCCAGCAAGTAGAAACCATATGGTAACTATTGAACTCCCTATAGAAATAGATGATGTAGATTTGGGTAAGTTAGTTATTAAAAATGTAGTTGGTCAGATCGTAAAACAAGCAACAGTTTTACAGCAAAAAACATCCATAATTCTGCCTTCTCTTCCTGGTATGTATATGTTAGAGTATATAAAAGAAGGCAAAATTATGGATGTAGAAAAGATTCAAATATATTAATATTATTGAGCTGTTGTTGCTTTTTTTTGCATAGACCATATTTATAATCTTCAATGTCCCCAAAATAATCACTCTATAGATATTCCTAAGATATCATCAATCAAATATTTATTTTGATTTTCAAAAAATACGGGGTCAATGGAAGCATCCCATCAACCCCGTAAAATTTTCTATTTTTAAATGCTTATTTCTTTATCATTTTTTCAATAAATCGGTCTCCATTCTCGGTATCAACTTGAATAACATATAATCCTGAAGGGAAATGAGATACATCTACCACACTTGATTTATCAGACCATATTTGTTTTCCATTAATATCTTGAATGCTCACATTTTTGATGGCATCTTCGCTTGCTATGTACATCTCTGTAGAGGCAGGATTTGGGTAACATCGAACTGTGGATGCTGTATTTTCTGCGATAGCTGTGGGAGTACATGCAGTATTTAAACTTACGTTATATTTCCCTTCAGTGTCAGTTGTTGTTAATGCATCCCAACATGCATTGGATGATGTTGTCAAATCTACGGTTTGCAAAGTTCCTGTACTTGCTCCATTATTAAACAATAATCCGATAGTTGTAACCGTCAAATCGGATATTGTATACGAATAATAACCATCCAACCCCAATGTCATTGTAGCATTTCCGGGCCAAGAAGAACCGCCAGCAATGTTGGCGTCGGATGCCGGATCCCATGCCCATAAATTACATTGAGTCCATGTGCTAGGCGCTTTAAATTTAACTATGATAGAAGCTGATTCAGTTAAATAAGTTTTTGAAACTACTGAGGTTTGGTTCCCATTATTATCTATGGCGATGGCTTTAACAGTTGTTGTTGAACTGATGGATAGAGGTGATGTGTACTTTGTGCTTGACGATGTTGGAGTTGTTCCATTTGTAGTATAGTAAATAGAAATAGGCGTATTATTGCCTGTAGCAGAAAGGGTTACAGTGGTTCCTCCTGAGTATAATCCTGCTTCGGGAGTCATTGTAAGAGAAACAGCTGTTTTGGGAGGAACATTAGCATCTACATCAAAGTTTGAAGGCACATAAAACGCCCAACCTGTTCCCGAAGCTGCCACTTTATATCCACTTGGTGTGCCTGTAGAACCGATTTTACATATTAATTTTGCTCGTGTTCCTTGCGTTTCACTATAATATCCGTTGTTTGCATTTGCACTACATACCGATTCGTTGTGAACGCCACATGCCTTACGTACTTTAATCATATTGTTAATCGCTGACTTGTTAGCTGTCCAATGAGGCCAAAATACGCAAGGAATACCTGGTGATGATAAGATAAAAGCATATGCTTTTTGTACATCTCCTGTGTATTTACTCCCATCACGGTATGTGTCGTGATTGTCTACAAAAGTAGTGGAATAGCGACTATACTCTGGTTTATGAATAAGTCCTGCAGGACCACCTGACCAAATCATGTTACCATAATTACCTGCTGCCAATCCATTATTCAGAGCAGCGTATTTCATCGGAAAGTCAAAAGTTGTTGAGTTGTAGTTAGCATTCTTTACCCAATTCCAACAAGCATCAAAGCTCCCATCCCAATACTCACCTACAGAGTAGTAAGCTCCAGCAGCTGAATTATACAGATTGGTATATCCGCCATTGTATCCTTTCGTTAAATCGTATCTCCATCCATCGTAGCCAAATTCTCCTTTAAGCCATTTTAGATATGCCTTTATAGAATTTTGTACAGTTGTGTTTGTATGGTCTAAATCGCGAGCAGAACAATAACCTCCCCACGCATTACATACTTGTTCGTATCCAGTATCATTGGCTCCAGTAGCAGCGTATCCACTGCCTACACACTCGTCATCTTTGCAGATATGAGCAGAAGTAAGTTGAAATTTACCATACGAGCCAAAATCATCCTCATAAAAATCATTCCATGTGCTTTTACCGCCTCTATGGTTTACTACAATGTCGGCAATAGCTCTACACCCTCCCGCTTTTAAGGTGCTAATAAGGGTTTTTAGGTTAGTAGCATTACCCCATGTGCTATTTTGGTTATTCCATTGTCTTGGATGGTATCCAACACCACCCTCTGATAAAGAAGATGGGGGTAACCAAACCATATCAAAATTGGTAGCTATTTCGCTAGCCATTGTGGTAAGTTTTGTCCAACTTGTTTCCGATTGAGAGTCCCAATAGAAACCCTGTAGCATAACAGCATCACTCTGGCTTGGAGCTTGAGCTTGGAGCCAAGTTATATTCATGACACTCAAGACTACTAAAATAGTCATTTTAAGTTTGTTGATTGTTTTCATAAAAATTAGTTTAAGGTTTGTAATTTACTACTAAAACAATTGGTTATACCTTCAGCCCAACCTTATGAGGTGTTAATTAATATTAAATTTTAAAATAATTGTTTTTGCTTATAAATGAAGCAGATGACTATTTGTTTTATTTATAATGTGAGTTGGATAGATTACGTGGAGTAAATATTAAATATTGTTATATATTTTTCATCAAGGTTGGGTTTTTCTTACTATGCTTGTTCTTAATTTGTTATATGTTATT
The DNA here is from genome assembly GCA_012519885.1 of Bacteroidales bacterium. Classification (GTDB taxonomy): domain Bacteria; phylum Bacteroidota; class Bacteroidia; order Bacteroidales; family Paludibacteraceae; genus JAAYPI01. Next base: position 457 of record JAAYPI010000041.1, on the reverse strand, counting down.
TAACTTAAATATTCTTTATTTATATGAAGGCTACTTTACTCTAAATCCAACGAGTACATCTTTTGATAATTCTTTTTTTTGTTACAGGGGGTATATCTGCTGCTGATTTAATCACTTTGTCCGTTAATGAGAATCCAATTATTACTGGTTTTGTAGAAGATAGCCAATTGGCAGGGGCAGGTCAGGTCGTATACACAAAAGGAACTTCTCCGTATGAATTTTTCTTGCAAGATCAGAATAAATATTCATATACTGGCTATTTTGACGGAATAGAAATAGGTAATCATACTGTGCAAGTAGTAGATGCAAACATGTGTAAGGCTACTTTTAGTTTTTATCTTGATATTCCCATTATTCCAGATTTATTTTTTACTCCCAATGGCGATGGTGTCAATGATGTGTGGACAATAAAAAACATTCACCTTGTATCTCATTCTGTTTATATTTATGATCGTTT
>JAAYPI010000040.1 GCA_012519885.1 Bacteroidales bacterium | reverse complement strand
GGAAAAGGTTGTAAAGCTCAATTGCAAGGAACAGCACCAGTAAAAGTGCATCCATATCCGCAACTGAGTGTGCTGAATGTGTCAAATAATGCATGTTTATACGAACCATTTATGATTGATATCGTGATGGCAAATGGTGCTCCATGGTCTGTGAAATACACAGATGGTTTAAATGTGTATGTGGAAGATAACTTAACGCAAATTAGGGATACCATACGCGTAGTACCTAAACATATTGGAACTAATACCTATACCATACAAAGTATTAGTACTGAGCATTGTACTACAGATTTGAATATAGATGTGAATATGGAAGCATTTCAATATCCTGGTTTAGTAGTAAATGCACCTTCTTTTGTGTGTGCCAACGATACGCTAAAAATGCGATTAGAAGCTTCGGGCGAAGGTCCTTGGCAAGTTATTTATTACGAAAATGGAGTGAAACATTTCTTAGATTTCGACGAGGCTATTTATATTTTAAAAACGATTCCAACAGAGGAAAATACGGTCTATTTGTTTGAAAGTATTTCGTCAGGCAATACTTGTAGTACGATACTCCAAAAGCAAGTTACGGTAAGCGTTGGTTTCCCTCCATCAGATGCCACTCAAATTACTGGTTTTTCTGATGTATGTAGAAACACTTCTGAACGCTATGTTGTACCTGTGATTCCTCGTGCAACATCCTATGTTTGGACATTCCCACAAGGATATACCATAACAAGTGGTCATGGAAGTAACATTGTAACAGTTGATATCGGAGCTGATGCAGTAGAAGGAACAGCAACAGTATATGGTATCAATGAGTGTGGAAATGGTTTGCCAGCAAGTATACACATTCGCCCTAATACAAGCTTTGGACCATTATCAGATATTCAAGCACCTGTATATGTATGCGAAAATGCTGCTTTATTTCAAATGTCAATACCAGAAGTGAGTGGAGCAACAAGTTACGAGTGGACTTTACCAGCTGGATATAATATTGAGTCTGGAGCTAATACACGTACCATATTGGTATCAATTGACGAGTATGCTCAAAGCGGTATAGTAGAAGTTGCTGCTATTAACAAATGTGGAAAATCGGAAACTAAAAATAGATTTATAACCATAAGACCATTGCCAATAGCAGAGGCAGGCATCGATTTTACTACCAATTGCGTGGATAATGCTATTTTAAAGGCGAATAATTTAGCTGGAGCTGTTACCCGATGGACATTGGTAAGTGGTAGAGCCGAATTTGATGATGATACAAAATACAATGCACGAGTAAGCAACTTGTTGTTTGGCAAAAATAAATTTAGATGGGATGTAAACGATGGGTATTGTTTAAATTTTGATACAGTAGCTGTGTATAATAATAACCCAGGAATAACCCAACCTGAATTCTTGGACATTACTATTTGTGAAGATTCAATTACCTTACGAGCACCACAACCGCCTTTTGGAAATTATCGTTGGAGTATTATTGGTGGTGATGGAGTGGTTGTAAATCCAGCAAGTAATTCTACTTTAGTTACTGACTTAGGATACCGAATTCCAAATCTATTTAGATGGGAGGTATATACACCAAGTTGTAGTAATACTGTAGATGTGAAAGTAATTTCAAATAGTTTGCATAAGTTGGCAGATGCCGGTGAAGATGATTTTACGGTAAATGAGTATGCTCGTATCTCTGCCCGTGTAATTGCTGATACGAATATTACAGGAAAATGGTCAGTTCAAGGGGGTACAGGAACGTTTGATAACTCCAATGCTGCAAATACATTCGTGCGTGGATTGACACCAGGTATCAATACTATGCGATGGACATTGCGTGGGTATGGATGTACGGCTTACGACGAAATGCAATTACGTTATGCAGAAGAACCGATTGCAGATTTTGAGATGGATGTTATCTCCGGATGTAGCCCATTAACTGTTAATTTCTCAAATACAACTATCGGACAGGCTTCTTACACATGGGATTTTGGTGATGGTAAAACATCTACACAACGTAGTCCAGAGCACACATTTGAACGTTCTGGTTTGTACGAAGTTACATTAACGGCAGTAGGCTTACGCAAAACAGATAAGATAACCAAGCTGATAGAAGTATTACCATCGCCCAAGGCAGCGTTTTTAGTAGCAAATACGGAATTATTCATGCCTTATCCGATGGCTAATTTCTATAGCAATACCCCTGAAGCTATAAAATATTGGTGGCGTTTTGGAGATGGTGCCACTTCAACTGAAAAAGATCCAACGCACTTGTATCAATTAGAGGGTATTTACGATGTATGGTTTAAGGTAGAAGATGAGAAAGGTTGCCAAGACTCTATTATGGTTTACAATCATATTCATGTGGGTGATTACGGTATGATGGTATTCCCTAATGCCTTTACACCAAATACATCTATCCCTAATGGAGGTGTATACCAAGCAGAAGAGAGAAGGTTGGATATTTTCTACCCTGTTTCAAGAAATGTTGATACCTATAAATTAGAGATTTTTAACCAATGGGGAGCAAAAGTCTTTGTATCTAATGATATCTTTGTGGGCTGGGACGGATACTATAAAGGTGAGTCTGCACCTCAGGGTGTATATATGTATAAAGCAACAGGTACATATAAAAATGGTAGAAAATTTACGGTATCTGGAGAGTTTATATTGGTTAGATGAAAAGAGTGCGAAGTATAATTACAATGAAATACCAACTAATTGCAATAATTTGTTTTTTTACACTATTAGTGAACAACAATACGCTTGTGGCACAAGATTTCTTGGTGTCGCAACCTTGGTCAACGAATACAACTATAGGTCCATCATTTGCGGGGCTAACTGGTTCGCGTGCCTTTATGGCATATCGCGATCAATGGTCGTTTATGAGAGGCTCGCAAACCTTGTTAGCAGGTTTTGATCACTACTATCACCCTATACAGTCTTCTTTTGGAGCTGTTGTTGCACATTCTTCTTACGGGGGCAATTTATTGACTCAAACAGAATTGGCGTTTCAATATAATTATGTGGCAAAGATTACTGATGAATGGCTTTTTCGTCCAGGCATTGAATTTGGTCCTTATTATAGAGCAATTGACCCTTCGAAGTTTATGTTTATTGATCAAATAGCTCTTGATGGCACAATATTACCGACGAGTTCGTTCGAACCTGATGAAACATCTGTGTTACGATTTGATGCAGCAGTGTCCTTTTTACTGTATAATGAATTCTTTTTTATAGGAGCAGGTGCTGATAGGTTAATGAGCAATGATGTCTCTTTTGCGAATACGAACACTAAGACTGACTTAAAATTTAATGCGTATATGGCTGGTCGTATTCCTATGGACAGAGGCATGGGCAAATATGCATCCTATGATGATGTAACGATTGCTGGATTATACCAACAACAAGGCTTATACCAACAAATGGATTTAGATGTATTGTATCATCGTATTCCATTTGAATTGGGCATCGGGTATCGGGGAATACCTTTCGTCTCTCCTCAAGGCTTGAGTAATACTGATGCTTTAAAGTTGATATTTGGATATTCCTTTGGTGATATTGTGGTGTCGTATAGTTATGATGTAAGCATATCTAGTTTATTTAATGTATCAGGGGGTTCTCACGAGTTGGTGTTAAGTTACCGATTTAATCAAAAAAAACCTAACGATGTTTCGTTCTTCTGCTATTGATTATCTTTCTTGAAATGTAAACCTTGCTAGGCATAGCGTCTTCAACTTTGTTGACTTTCAATTCGCTATGTCGAAGTTAAAAGGGAAGCTCCAGCTTTCCATATTCGAACCAAACCACCGCTACCGCACGAACTACGCTAAACGCTACACCAACGCTACTGCAAGATTAATGTCACTACTCGCACGATTGTATTGCTTAGGCAGGAGGTAGGTATATATACATAGTTGATAGTTTTTGACGAATAACAAAAAACGTTGTTTCTTTTCTCTCTATACACAAAACATTCAACGCGAACCATTCACCACTTTCAACTTATTTTTTTTATCTTTGTAAGGCATCAATTTATCCTTTATATATATGCAAAACTTTATATTTCAGAATACCACAAAATTAATTTTTGGCAAAGGTAGTATTGCTTCGTTAGCAAATGCAATTCCTTCTACAGCACGTTTGTTGTTAGTATTTGGAGGTGGTAGTGTACGTACAAATGGTGTGTACGATCAGGTAATCGCTAGTTTATCACTGCATACTACTACTGAATTTTGGGGTATTGAACCCAATCCAACAGTAGAAACCATTCGCAAGGCTGTGCTAGTTGGCAAGGATTGTAGAGCCGACTATGTGTTGGCAATAGGTGGTGGTTCTGTGTTAGATGCGGTTAAATTGATTGCTTGTGCCATTCCGAGCAACGATGATGCTTGGCAGCTGGTGCTTAACGGTAAGCTGATAAAAAATCCCTTGCCCTTTGCTTCGGTTATGACCTTACCTGCTACGGGTTCGGAAATGAACCGTGGTTCAGTTATTTCCAATAAGGCTACGCAAGAGAAATTTGCCTTTTATGCACAGTATCCTCAATTTTCTATTCTCGACCCAGAAACGACCTTTTCCTTACCCAAGGTACAATTGGCTAATGGCATAGCGGATACCTTTGTGCATGTGATGGAGCAGTATCTTACCACCCCCAACCAATCGCTTTTGATGGATAGATGGGCAGAGGGGATATTGCAGGTATTGGTAGAGATAGCTCCTAGTGTGCTTGCCAACAACCGCGATTACGATGTGATGAGCCAGTTTATGTTAGCTGCTACTATGGCTCTCAATGGTTTTATAAGCATGGGTGTATCGCAAGACTGGGCTACACACATGATAGGGCACGAGCTTACAGCTTTGCACGGTATCGATCATGCACAGAGTTTGGCTATCGTATTGCCAGGTACGATGAAAGTATTGCAAACGCAAAAAGCTGAAAAAATTTTGCAATACGGTGCTCGGGTATGGGGTATTTTGCAAGGAGATGATAACCAGCGAATTACTAAATCCATAGAAGCTACCGAAACGTTTTTCCGCTCATTGGGATTAGCCACTCGCCTTAGTCAACTCCAAATTGGTGATGCTACGATAATGGAAATTGAAAAACGATTTATGCAGCGTAATGTGCATTTTGGCGAAGCACGTACCGTTACAGCTCAAGTTACTACAGCTATTTTGAATGAAGTGAGGTAGGGGCAGAAATGGTGATAATAGCTATTTGATGTATTTATTTCTCTGCTTTTTCCAGTTCTTTTGTTTTATCTGTTGATAAATCTGTGGTATAAAAAGCACTTTCTTCAGGCAGGGATAAATAAAATCTGTGTGTATAATCAATTGCTATGTTTGCCTTATTCGTTTCCATTTCTAGTAAATGTCCTCCAACTGTTTTGTCGGATGATAAAAAATGAAAATGATAGCCAGGTACGTTTATTTTATCAGCAAAAGGAGGTATTCTGTAACCAATTATTACACCTTGTATGTCTTGAAACTCGAATACAGGCTGATTTTTTGTAACCTCTGTTAAAACCGGATAGGGCTTTTGTTGAGCAGGTACACTGCGTGTTTTTAGGTAGCTAAAAGTTCCTTCTATTTTAAAAGCATAAAAGATGTTTTTGGTAGGTATCAGGGTGTCAAGATAGGTACATAGTTGCTGAAAATTAGTCGTTTTTTGTAAGGTATAACTCACATCTGTATCAAAAAATGTAACTGATGCAAAGGGCGTTTTTACTGTGTCTGCTACATTATACACTTTGCCGTCTGCTTTTACCTGATAGATTGTGCCATCTACAAAAATCATTTCTCCATCAAGAGCCTGAAAAGTGCCTATGCCAAAATCTCCATAGTGTTTTAACTCTCCACATTTTACTTCTCCGTCATATACTCCTTCTAACAAGGCATTGATAGTTGAGGTCTGAAACAGTACATCTGTGTCGGGTGTTGTGGCAAACGTCGCACTACTAATACACACAACAAACGCTATTCCTGTTAGTATTCTTTTCATGGTAAACCTCATTTTTTATTTAATTCCATTTCGTTTGAGTAGGGCATCGATAGTCGGTTCTTGACCTCTAAATCGTTTATACAAAATCATAGGATGTTCGGAGCCTCCTTTGCTTAAAATATTTTCCGCAAATGATGTAGCTGTTTTTTTGTTAAAAATTCCTTGTTGTTTAAATACCTCATATGCATCAGCATCCAATACTTCTGCCCATTTGTAGCTGTAATATCCTGCTGCGTATCCTCCCGAAAATATATGGTTAAATTGTGTGCTCATACACGTTTCGGCAATGGGTTCAAAGAGCAATGTTTTTTTCCAAGCATCTGTTTCAAAGCTTTTTACATCGCCACTAAAAGGTGTTGAAAGCGTATGCCATGCCATGTCTAAGTAGCAAAAACTTAGTTGACGCAAACAAGCATACCCTACCAAAAATTGTTCCGCTTTTTTTATCTTTTCAATCAATTGAGATGGAATTGGTTCGCCTGTTTGATAATGAAAAGCGAAGGTATCAAGAAATTCTTTTTCTGTAGCCCAATTTTCGAGCAATTGAGAGGGGAGTTCTACAAAGTCGCGGTAAACGCTTGTTCCAGAGAGGCTTGCGTAGGTGGTGTTGGATAACATACCGTGCAAAGCGTGTCCAAATTCGTGTAGCAAGGTCGTTAATTCATTAAAAGTGAGCAACGACGGGCTAGTAGCTGTGGGTGGTGTAAAGTTCATTACAATGGATATGTGGGGGCGACTATTTTCTCCGTTTTCAATCCATTGTTCTTTAAACTCAGTCATCCATGCACCTCCTTTTTTGCTTTCTCTTGGATGAAAATCGGTGTATAATATGGCAATAAAATTCCCCTTGCTATCATGCACTTCATAGGCATCTACATCTGGATGATACACTTGTATAGAGGTGTTTTTTGTAAACTGTAAATCAAAAAGGGCAGTCGCTAGACCAAACACTCCTTGTTTTACTTTTTCGAGTTCAAAATAGGGTTTGAGTAATTCGTCGTTTACTTGGTATTTTTGTTCTTTCACTTTTTCGGCATAATATGCCCAATCCCAAGGCATGAGTTCACCCGTAGCATTGTTTTCAAACGTGCGAGCAAAGGCTTGTATTTCATCAAATTCTTGCGAGGCAACTGGCTGATAAGCAGTATATAGTTGGTCGATAAGTGCATATACCTTGCTGGTGTCTTGAGCCATGGTACGTACTAGCTTGTAGGTAGCGTAGTTGCTGTAACCCATTAGTTGAGCAAGTTGCAGACGGGTGTTAACAATATCTGTTATGGTCTGTTTGTTGTCGTATTCATTTCCTTGATTCCCTTTGGTATTGTAAGCAAAATATAGTTTTTTGCGTAACTCTCGGTTGGTTGCATATTGCATTATGGGCAAATAACTTGGCATCGAAAGGTCGATAAGCCAACCTTCTTGATTTTTGGCTTTGGCTTTTTCTGCAGCAGCTTCTTTGGCATAATCAGGCAATCCGTCCAGTTCTTTTTCGTCGGTGATTACGTATGAATAAGCGTTTGTTTCTTTCAGTACATATTGGCTAAACGTAAGTGTTAGTTGGCTTAGCTTGGTGCTTAATTCAGTGTACGTTTGTTTGTCTTTTTCTGATAATTCAGCCCCTGAGCGTACAAATGCTTGGTAGGTATTTTCGAGTAATTGTTGTTGTTCGGCTGTCAGTGTTAAGGTCTCTTTTTGAGCATATACGGCTTTTACTCGTTCAAAAAGTGCTTGATTTTGGTAAATCTTATTGCTGTGTTCAGTGAGTATCGGAGATAGTTCTTGAGCCAGATTTTCTAAGGTATCGTTTGTTTCAGCATGCAATAAGTTGAAAAATACAGCACTTGTGCGGCTTATTAAATCTCCTGTTTTTTCTAATGCTACTATGGTATTTTCAAATGTTGGAGTCGTTTTATTGGCTAAGAGAGAGTCTATTTCAGTTAGTTGCTCTTCTATTCCTTTCAGAAAAGCTTCTTTGTAATGTTCTTCTTTTATCTCGTTAAAAGGTACAGTTTGGTAAGGGGTTGTATAACGAGCGGTTAAAAAAGGGTTTGCGTAACTAGTCATAGAAAAAAGTATTAGATAAAATAAAATGTGAGATATATAGGCATTCATATGTCTGTATAAAGGTGTTATTCTTCGATACGTGCTACACGTTGTACACCATTAATAATTTTCAGTTGCTTGTATATTTGGTTAATTGTATCTACGTGGCTTACATACACGTTCATTTTGGCAGTAAAAATACCATCGTTTGTTTCTACGCATAATTTTTCAATATTAGCATCTAGTTTATCAGATATTTCAGTTAAAATATCTAACAAAATACGTTTTCTATCTACTCCTTGTACTTCGATAGTGGTAGCATAATATTTTTTTTGTGTATTAGCCCATTCGGCAGTAATGATGCTCGACCCTTTTTGCGATTTGAGTTTTAACGCTTCTTTGCAGTCTCGTTTGTGTACGATTATTTCTTTTTTGTCATTTAAAAAACCAATAATTTGATCACCTGGTATGGGTTTGCAACACGGAGCAATAGTGTGTTCCTTTTGCAGCATTTCATCTGTAAGCTGGTAGGTGCCATTCTTTTTAATATCAGCTGATGCTGTTTCCGTATTCTCTTTATCCGTATCTTTGCCAAAGAAGAAGCGAGGATACCACGAACGCACGGTGGTTTTTTTATTCTCTTGTTTTACAATATCTTGAATATTGGCAAGAGAAATACTGCCTTTGCCGATTTGAAAAGTAAGTTCTTCAAAACTGTTGATTTCAAAATGGTGCAACAATTTTTTGATTATATCGTTGCTTATATCTTTTTTTATTACAAATCCAGCTTCAGTAAGTGCTTTGCGTAGGATAGTTTCCCCTTCTGCTTTTACTATTTTTTGTTCGTTTTTAAAAAGCAAATTAAGTTTCTGTTTTGCTCGAGCTGTTGTAACATAGCTAAGCCATTCTGGTTGAGGTGTTTGTTGTTTTGATGTAAGTATTTCTATTTGGTCGCCACTTTGTAGTTCGTAGCTCAATGGTACTAGTTTGTTGTTTACTTTCGCTCCAATACACCGCATACCAATATCGGAGTGAATTTCGAAGGCAAAATCCAAGGCAGTGGAGCCTGAGGGTAAGGTTTTTATTTCGCCTTTGGGTGTAAATACAAATATTTCGGTAGCGTATAGCGTAAGCTTGAAGGTATCAAGAAAGTCCATGGCATTGGGACTTGGATTTTTCAAGATATCATTAATCGTGTTTAGCCATTTATCTAATTCCGAATCGCCATAAAACTGTTGTTTGTATTTCCAGTGTGCAGCCAATCCTTTTTCGGCAATATCGTCCATGCGGGCACTTCTAATTTGCACCTCTATCCATTGCCCATCTGGACCCATTACGGTTACGTGTAAGGCTTCATAACCATTGGCTTTGGGTGTGTTGAGCCAATTTCTTAACCTATCGGGATGAGGAATATAGAGATTGGTAATATTGTTGTAAATAATCCAGCATTGTTCTTTTTCATCTACATTCTGATTGGGTTCAAATACGATACGTACAGCCAAGATATCGTATATTTCTTCAAAAGGTAGATTTTTCTTTTTCATCTTATTCCACACAGAGTACACTGATTTGATGCGTGCTCGTATGGAGTATTTGTATCCTAAGCTGTTGAGTTTATTGATGATAGGCAACGAGAATTTGTCGTATAAAAGCATACGTTCAAGTTGATTTTCATTGATTTTTTCACTAATTTCTTGGTAAACAGACGGGAAATTGTATTTAAAACTTAAATCTTCTAACTCCGTTTTGATAGCAAACAAGCCTAATCGATGAGCCAAAGGAGCATATATGTATTCGGTTTCGCCTGCTATTTTGTATTGTTTGGCGGCAGGCATCGAGCCTAATGTACGCATATTATGCAAACGGTCGGCTATTTTAATTAAAATTACCCGAATATCTTCCGAAATGGTGAGCAGGAGTTTGCGAAAATTTTCTGCCTGTCCCGACACATTTTCACCAAAAACACCACCTGATATTTTGGTTAACCCATCTACAATTTGTGCAATCTTGGGGTCAAACAAATTCGCAATATCTTCTACGGTATATTCAGTATCTTCTACCACATCATGCAACAAAGCGGCACAAATAGACGTAGAACCGAGTCCAATCTCCTTAGCAACAATGCGTGCTACAGCCAAAGGGTGTAAGATGTAAGGCTCTCCCGATTTACGCTTTATTCCTTTATGAGCAGCTTTAGCCAGTAAAAAAGCTTTTTCTATACGAGCAACTTTTTTTCTATGGTTAGAGGCAAGATATTCTTTAATAAGTAACTGATATTCTTGCTCAATAAGTTCATTTTCTGCTTGTTCTTTCGTATCTAAAATATCTGCCATATATCGTTTTTCTTAATAACACAAATATACAATGCTTTTTTTATTTATGTGTCATTTTTACAGTCTTGTTTTACAAAAAAAAAGACGCTGTGTTATTTTCAGCGTCTTTTTGAGTTAAAATGTATTCTACTTTCTTACCATTCAGCAAATCTCGGTGTTCGTGATGTATGGTGCCGTGTTTTGAAACGTAGTTGTAGCATAATTTCGTGCGACCCCTGGTTGTAGTTTTGTAAGCTCGATAAATTGTAATCGTACGCATATCCTAAGCGTACATAGTCGCTTAATTGAAGTCCTACCATAGGCACAATTGATTCAGAATCGAATACATCGCTAAATCGGTACGAGCCACCTACCCAAAATAATTTTAGGTAATGCAATACCGCATTTATTTCGCTATGTACAGAGTAGCCATCGTATTGAGCTGCAATGCCAGGAGTTAAATCCCAGTACCTGCCAATTTCAAAGCGATAACGCGAGTAGGCATAATACTGTGTTGTGGGATTCATTACGGTTTCTTCTTCAAAAAATTGAGGTATATGGGTAGCTGATGCCCCAATAATCCAGTTTTCTAATTGGTATTCGATACCTACGTTGGCATCTGGTGCTAAGTATTCTTGAGCTCCATCATAATTTTCTAAAGGGTCTCCAATATTTTCGTAAATATTGTTTGATGCATCATATTGGCGTAAAAACACCCCTGCGGCTACTCCTAACGAAAGATGTTGGTTGTCGCCCAATTTAATATGATACGCATAGTTAAGCATTGGATTATACGATAACAGCGGTCCATACTTATCATACAATACTGATAACCCTATACCAGAGCTGGTATTTGGGAGTAACATGTCAAAGTTTAGCAAGCCAGTTTGCGGTGCTCCTGTAAAGCCCACATACTGTTGACGAGCAATACCTGTAATGTTACCGTATAACGAAGCTCCTGCTGCAGCAGGGTTGTAATGCGTTCTACTCAGCAAATGTTGACTGATTTGTGCGTCGTGTTGTGCAAAAACCGACAAAGAAAACAGAAGGGATGCACAGCAAGCTATAAGTATTTTTTTCATTGTGTTCATGTTTAAAGTTATCGTTCAATAATTTTGAATGTGGTACGTCTGTTTAATCGATGTTCTTCTTCTGTAACAGCATTTTTCACTACAGGATTGGTTTTACCATATCCTTTCCACGAAAGTCTGTTGCGACTAATGCCCGAAGCAATTAAATAGTCCACCACAGATTTTGCACGTGCATTAGATAATTGTAGGTTGTATTCAGCACTACCACGTGTGTCAGTATGCGAACCAAATTCAAGTTTTAAGGTTGGGTTAGAGCTTAATAATAAAATAATTTTGTCTAATGAAAAACGTGATTGTGGAAGCAAGTTAGCGTTGTCGAAATCGTAATAAATTTCGTTTATTGAAATTTCGCGACCAGCAAATCGTCCTCCATTTATACCTCCAACATTGCTTGTATTACCCATACCACCAACACCACTTGGATCAAACGAATCTGAACCGTAAGGAATGGAAGCTAAATCGAACGAGCTATTGTTTGCATCTCCTTCTTGGTAAATAAAAGGTTTACTTGTAATAGACAAGAAGTTGGGCTTGTTCACTTTTACTTGGTATTCTTTTCCATTGGTTAAATTAGTAAAGGAATAACGTCCTGTAATATCTGTTTTTGTTTGCTGAGCCAAGGTGCCATTTTCTAACAGTAGCACATCTTCGTTGATAAATGGCTCGTTGGTTTCCATATCATATACACGTCCGCTAATTGACATACTAGCTGGTGTAAGATAGAAATCTTGTTCTACTGGGAATGAACCAATAGTGGTCTTTTCTGCCTTTATCATTGCCATATCCGATAAAAATCCTACTGCATTAGCAAACATTTTGTATAAGTCGCCTGCTTCGATAAATGCATAATAATATCCATCTTTATTCGTTTCAGTGGTATGTGTTTTACCCATTCCTGATAATACAACTTGTGTATTTGGGAGCACTTCTTTTGTTACATTATTGTAAGCATGCCCCGATACCATCATGCTGGTAAAAATACCTTCGAAGCGGAATATATCATCTTTGGTAGAAATATTGCGACTACTTACTAAAAGGGCTTCATTTTTTTCTTCTGACACAATTAAGTTAATGTCATCGGCTGATGAGTTGATGGGTTTCATCAAGTTTTGCACTTTATGTACGGCTTTGCCATCTATTTGTGCACTATACAAATCATATCCACCAAATCCAATATGTCCGTCTGATGCAAATATGAGCGTATTACCTACCACATAAGGGAAAGCTTCGTTGCCAGCTGTATTTACTACGGATCCAACATTGATAGGAGTTTTACTCCATTTTCCGTTTTCGTTACGCGTTACGTACCAAATATCTGTTCCACCAAATCCCCCTTCTAAATTTGCTGTAAAATACAAGCGTTGTCTGTCGGGCGAAAGGGCAGGGTGAGCAACATTCGCATGTCTGTTGCCAATATTTAAAGCTCCCTTTTCTTTCCATTTCCCTTTTTTATAACGGGCTGTGTAGATGTAGCAATTGTCTCTTTCGTTATTGTTACAACGGGTGTAATATAAGATGTTATCAAGTGTGTCGATGGCAAATGTACCTACATTTTGACCTGTTCGTATTTTAATCATATCCACCAAGCGAGATGAGGTGAAATTATCTTTACCATGCGAAAAATACATACGTGATGATAGCCCTTTTTTTGCTTGTTCAACAGAGGCATATACGATACCATCTTGATAAAAACCAATTCCGTATTCAATTTCAGAGGTATTGATTCCTTTTAAGTCTTGCTCGGGAGTAATAGGATTTTTTGAGCTGTGTTTAAGGGCAAAATCGCACGAAGCAATTAAGTTTTTAATACGAGCATCTTTGGGCGAAAGTCTGTCGAATTCTTCAAAAGAAGCTTTAGCACGTGCATATTCTCCCATTTTGAGTAAGTTTTTACCGTATAGCACGTATGCTTCCAATGTAGGAACACCTCCAGCAATGGCTTCTCCTAGATAAGAAACAGCTTCTTTCGGTTCATTTAATAGGGAATAACATTCTCCAATTTTATATTTAGCATTGGCTACTGTTTTTTCGTTTGAGTTGCCTTCAGCAGTCTTTTTGTATTGTTCAATTGCACCTAAGTAATCGCGTCTTTCGTATTTATTGTTTCCGACTTTCATATTACCCATCATACTGATAATTGGCAAGCATACCAGCAAGGCAAATAGGAAACTTTTTTTAGTTATTTTCATATAATGTACTTTTATTTCGTTTACACTTATTTTTCAACTACTACAGTATTTTTAATAATCACAGTATCTCCATTTTCGTCGAGTATATCCACTGTATATAAGTACACTCCTTTGTTTACTGGAACACCATTGTATATCCCATTCCACCCTTTTGTTCCGGAGTACAATACGGTGCCTAATCGGTCGAATACTTTTAGGTTATATCCTTCAAGAAATACGTCGTTTACTCCATCGTTGTTAGGCGTAAATACATTTGGGAAAAGAACAACTGTAATGTCTTCTGTTTTAGAAAAATCCCAGATACAGCCATTGGTATCTTCAACTTTGGTGTCAAAAATATTTGATGAAAGTCCATACACGAAGTTTTTTGATTTAAACACATTTTCTTCGGTTGCTAATGCTTCTATCTCTTGGTTATTTATCCACAAAGAGTAATCCACAAACCCAGGTGTTACTGTAGCTGTAACGTAACGTCCGCTAACCATCGGTGAAGGTACATTTACCGTAATATCTATCGAAGGTGCAGGATATACGGTAATGCTTGTGCCTGTGATATCAGCAGGTGTAGCAACACAATTGGCATCGCTAAGCGACTCAAATGTAATGTCAATAGTAGAGGCAGGACTCATACTCACTGTTTCTGACACGTTAGAGGTGGTTTGTTCTGTGTTGCCAGTCAAGGTGTACGTAAATGGAGCTTTACCAGCTAAAAAGGCTGTTACGTTTGATGATTGTCCTTGACAAAGGTATCCTTTCTCGGTAGTTACAATACCTGTGGGACGAGGTAAAACAGACAAGGCAATTTCGTTAGAAACAACCGTTCCGCAGGTATTTTTTGCTTCAAATTTAAGTTTCCCTTGATTATCATCCATCGTAAATACGCGGGTCAAATCTTTGGTAGTAGCAATGGTTGTTTCGTTTAATATCCATTTGTAAGTAGTAGTGGCAGGAGTTGCTACTATCGTTGCTTTTATTACTTCAGAAGAACCATCGCATATCGGATTCACTCCATTTAATGATAAGGTAGGAATATCTCCACTACGTTCGATAACAAATTCAAATTTTGTACCTATTTGACAATTTCTTCTATATAACTCCAAACGGTACGCATATTCTCCTAGTTTCCCGATAGAAATATAATCATCGCAATCAAATCCTTTTTTATCTACGGTATAAGCGGGCACTACTCCCATTTTAGTTGGTTCGTGGCAACCTTCTGCATACAATGTATCTTTTACTGTTTTCTTTACAGGATTACCAGCTTCGTTTATTACAGGGTTTCCAAATTCATCCAACACAGGTACTTGGATGTTTTTTGTTAATACAGGATGCAATTGATTCGTTACCGTAAATTCGCCTTCCAACACATCTACCCCCGTTGTAATATTATACAATTTTGCTGAATAATAAGCCGTTGTATCGGCTTTTAATAAACCGCAAGCTTCTGTTCTTCCTTTTATTTTAAAACGAACTGAGGCTGTCATATTTCCTTTACACACAATTTTTGTTTTCGACATCAGCTCAGCTTCAAGCAATTCAGCTTGTGGAACTACCATGTCAGCATGATTGGTAATACATCCGTTCGCATCTTTTACTTGTACAAAATAGGTAGTTGCAGGTAAATTATCAAAAACCCCTACAGTATTACTATACGAAATACTTCCGTCAAGCGAATTAATAATGTATAGGTAAGGAGCATTTCCTCCTTCTGCTTCAATTCTGATTTTTCCAGTAGATGCTCCATGGCACGATACGGATTGAATGAAATCTTTGGTTGGATTGAAAGTGAGGGGAAGAGGTTGTGTGATGCTTACTGTTTGCCATGTATTATCAGTATGATTATTGGCATCACGTACATACACCGAATAATTAGTAGCAGGTAAATTAATAAATGTACTATTCGATTGAATAGAATTTACAAAATTATCTAAACTATATTGAAATACTCCCGAGCCTCCAGTGGCAACTATTGTAATTGATCCATCGGATAATCCATTACAAGATACGTGGCTTGTGTTTACACTGCTAATCTGAACAGCTGCCCAAAGCGGAACGATGCAAAAAAGTGCAATCCCCAAAAAGAGCTGACGTAAACGAGATGTTACCGCTTGATGTTTGTTTGAGGATAGAAAAAAAGGTACGTTTTTTTTCATGTACATATTGATTTTTGTGGTTAGTGAGAATATTATTGTTATCAACTTATCTGAAGTAAAAAAAACAACGATAGCAAAAGTAAAAAAAAAATCTTTCAGAAACATATTTTTTACTAAAAAAAGAGAATGAATTTGAAAAAAATAGAATGTTTTTAACATTTAAACGCAATAATTTGTATTAAGTAGCCTTACTTCTTCTGTTTATCTCCTATTTTTATGGGTACATGGTGTGTATTTATTCGACGTCAATTATGGTTTCTATAAAAAATAATGTATCTTCGCATAATTAAATGAATGATCGTATGAAACAGTTTTTATGCCTTAGTGCCTTTTTCTTATTTTCTATTTCGTTATTTGCTCAACAAGCAGTTTTTAAAAATCGCTATTATCCCAACGGAAATTTAATGTACGAAGGGTATTTTGTAGAAGATAAACCCGTGGGAACAATAAAGCGGTATCACGAAAATGGGAAACTGAAAGCTATCCAACAATTTGCCACGAATGATACTGTGAAAGTGGAGTATTTTGCTGGTGATGGTTCTCAATTGGCGAAAGGAATTTTTGTAAAAGGACAAAAACAAGGTATTTGGGAGTATTTTTCTAAAGAAAACCGCTTGGTAATGGTAGAGAATTATACAGAAGGACTGAAGCAAGGAGAGTCGTTGGTTTTTTCGGAGTCGGGTATGGTAATTGACCGAATGCAGTACGAAAATAATGTGTTGCATGGAAAACGTATTCAATATCATCCGTATGGCAATATTTTGGCAAGCTATTTTTACAAAAATGGATTGTTAGATGGTCCTTTTGAGTCATATTATGAAACGGGTCAAAAAGATGAAGTAGGCTATTATGTAGCCAATAAAAAACATGGAGAATGGAAAACATACAATGATGATGGTTCGTTTACCTCTGTAGAATATAAAAATGGGAAAGCTACTAATCAGACAGAACTGGATAAAAAACTGCAAGAGACAATGGATAAGAACGAACAAGGCGATCCAACAATAAAAGATCCTGCTGATTATCTTGACCAACCAGATGCGTATCTTAATTTGTTTCGCTAATAAGTCGGTTATGTTATGCCTCCACACGCACACATACGATTAGTTGAACTGAATAGTTTTGTAAAAAAACTGATTGCTGACAATACACAACCTCAGTGGATTACTGCAGAAATTAGTGAAGTAAACGAACATTATTCAGGTCATTGCTACCTCGAGTTGATAGAAAAAGACGATGCTGATGAGCATATCATTGCCAAAGCCAAAGCGGTAATTTGGTCGTTTACCTACCGCATGATAAAACCTTATTTTGAGACAACCACACACGAACGCCTTATGGCTGGGATGAAGGTGTTGGTAAAAGTAGAAGTAAGTTTTCATGAAGCCTATGGATATAGTTTGGTAATAAAAGATATTGATCCTCAATACACCTTAGGTGATATGGCTC
>JAAYPI010000039.1 GCA_012519885.1 Bacteroidales bacterium | reverse complement strand
AATAATATATCCGAAAGGACGAAGGTAAAGGATTGGTTGATATTATTATGAGTTAGTTATGAAGTTGCAAACTTCAGGAGTTTTAGGCACAAGTTACGCTATCGCTAAACTTGCGCCAAAGAGGGTAAGTGTATTAACCATCACTACCGCTACCCAACAAGCACAAGCTAAGGTGTTGGTAGAGTAATACTAAATAAACAGATTTGTTTACAAAATACCCCTTGCCATTTTTGGTAAGGGGTTTTTGTTGGAATATGGAACGTGTCTTGTTGTTTCTTTTATAGGGGTTTAAAACAGACACTTCATTTCAATTTACTAGGATACATAGAATACCTGATACCTTATCCATTTTATTAACGTTTTAATACTGCTTTGGTAAATATATGCGGTGGAATAGTTACATCAAACTCAATAGTAGTGATGCTAAATTTAGTACCATTGCCATTTTTCAACATGTCTTTATACAGCATAGTCATAGGAAACCATCTTCCTTGTAGTTTAACGATGTCAGACATTTCTAATCGTTTAAGCAGTTGACCACTTTTGGCATACAGTTCTTGTTTTAGTGGAACGTATCGTTCTGCATCTACCCACATTTTTTGAGAATAATAGGCTACATCATTGGTTTTGGCAGTAAGGTTAATAACGTAGCAGTTTCTGTTGGTGTATACTTCTTTTCCTTGCAGCGTAGCGGTGTATATTTCAGTCAGTTTTCTGTCGTCCATCATATCTTCGTACGACATATCCGAACCCATTACCGATTGTCGCAACATATGCCCCGATAATTGCATGGTACGGTCGGTTGAGGGTGAGTATATCCACAACTGATTGTTTAGTTTCAGCATTTTTGTGCCCTGTTCACGTGCTGGAGATAGGTATTCGGTAAACGATTTGGTACTTCCTTCGGCATAGGTTTTCGATACGATTGTTCTACTGCCACGTTTGCCATGTATGGTGATAGATGATTCCATCACTCTATTGGTAGAGGAGAGATTTTGATCTACTTTTTGTAAAATATTATCTGCTTCGGTAGTTGCGTAACTTGTTAATGATAGCAAGCAACAAACCATTATGCCAATTTTTCTCATGGTGTTCAATTTTTATGTTTTTTATGCTTCTAATTCTTTAAATAACTGCGATGTTTTTCGTTTGTATATCCCGATTCCAGCAAGGGCTGCCCCAAGCAAGGTAGAAAATATGCCTGGGATAAATCCAATATAGTAATCAGCCATCGTTATTCGGGCTTTTAATACAGTAGGCATCATCATCGATGAACCTTTCATTTCGTCGCTCATATCCAACCCATATTCTTGCAAAAGCCACGCAAATAGCAATCCGAATGCAGTACCAATAATGGAGCCAATAATGCCGACAAAAAACGATTCGTAGAGCAAACTAGCAAACACATGATGTTTGGTTTCGCCCATTGCCAATCGCACACCAAATTCCCCGTAGCGGCGTATGCCTCCTAGTAAGCCGGCATTCCACAAAACAATAGACATAGCAATGATAAATACAAACGTAATGATAGCTCCCATGCTGTGAGATAAATCTACAAATGTACCCATATCTCCTTGTTCCCTGAAAGTTAAGAGAATAGGTGTGAATTCATCTTGTATTGATACATTATCTTGTTGTGCATAAAATATGCTTTTTGCCTTATCCGCTTCTTTGTCCGAATAGTATCCTTGCGAGAAAAAACCAAGTATCTCGCCACTAGCATTGTCCATATCCAAGGCATCTCGCACATCCTGAATATCCGCAATTATCGTGCCTCTATCCAATACTTGTACACCAAAGGAAACGGTACCCACTACCACAAAATTTTGGTACGCCATTCCACCATACATGGTACTTGCCATTAGGGTAACAGTGTTGCCCATCTGTATGCCTAATTTTTTGGCAAAATCATTGCTTACAAGTATTTCAGATGGCTTGGAGGGCATTCTACCTTCTACCATTGATTCGTGTATGCGTAAACGTTTGGTTTCGGTGGTTTCCTTGCCGAATAAGTCAATGCCAATGCCTATAACAGGACCTTGTGCTACTGTTTCTCCTTTGTCGTTGGGCACATCTATTAAGCCTCCAAACTGTATTCTTTCAACCCATTCAATGTTGGGCAATTGTTTTTTTAAATTAGCTACTAAAACATCTGTATTGTCAAGAGCCATATCATTCGGAAATTGCGACATATTATCGGCATATCCTTTGGTAAGCACTTTTACGTGTCCGTAACTAAATGCAGCGTTCATTTCGATGGTATCGTTCATAATGCCGGTAATGTATGCATGCATAAAAACGCTTAGCATTACCCCAACAGCAACTACCATTATGGGTAAATGGCTACGACTTTTGTCGCGTAATAAACCTTGTAGTAAAAATTTTATCATTGTATCTTTCCTCTTAAAGCATCAGTAGGATTCATTTTTGCAATTCTACGCGCTGGTAAATAACTTACTATGGTGGTGGTAACAAATACGATAAGGGTAGTAGAAACAATCAGTCCTACCGAGTACACTGGATACATTACTGGTGCTATTGCCATGCCAAAATCACTGGTTTCCATGGGAATGGTAAAACCAACTTTCGATTGCCAAATAAAAAACGGAATACCATACAGTAATGCCACAAACGCGGCTAAAACTGCATACATAGCTCCTTCGATGGTAAATAATCCAACTACCTGTTGGCGAGTATAACCAAGTGCAATGTAGGTGCCAATTTCTTTTTGTCTTCTGAAGATTGAGAGTATTTGTGTATCAAAAATAGCGAGCATAGCCAACAATAACAATACAATGTAAAATACCGATTGTCCTGCACTTTTTGTTTGTATCATTTCGTCAATCTCTTTGGTTAAGTCGCTTTGTTGTTTCAATACAAAATCGCCTAAGGTGTTGGGTAATTGTTCGGTATCCTGTAGGCTTACGATTGTGGCGTGATGCGGTAAGCCAGTTAGTGCCTGAAGCTTAGTGAGTTCCATCCACACTTGCCCAGCATCAATGCTTGGTACATTGCTCACAAATAAATCTACTACCTCAGCTTCCACAGCGTCGAAAGTTCCTTTGCTATCTCTCCATTGAATCATGGTGCGACTTCCTTTTTTTAATCCAGCGCTACGTGCCATGCTACTGCCTATCACTATAGGAAGAGCGTCAGTAAGCACTGTGTCGAGCACTTGAGTAGGTATATTTAGCAAGGTTTGGTCGCTTGGTATTCCTCGCAAATGTACGTGTAACATTCTGCCATTGGGATACATCGTGGCAGGTGTAATCAATATGGGTACTGCACTGTGTTTATCCGCCATCAGTTGAAGTTGATTGGGCAAAACAGCATGGCTGTTTTCCAGACTAAGCGCATCGTATGGGTCGTAAAGGGCATGCCAATACTGACCTTTGCCTATTTCCCATTCTTGCATATCGCGTTTTGCTTGGTAATCCCAACCTACCATTAGTCCTTGCATCCAAATGATAGCCACAAACGAAAAAGATAACACAATGGCATTGAGCCAAGTGCGTAGTCCTGCTCCCAGTAAGTTTCGTAAAGCTAATTGTATGGCAATGCGCATAGTTGTATTGTTTTAGTCGTTTTTAACCCATTCATCTTTCACAATATATCCATCATCCAGAAACACTTTTCGATGCAAATAGCTGATTACCTTTTCGTCGTGTGTAGCAAAAATAAAGGTGGTTTGCAGCTCTTTATTCAGTTTCTCCATAGTACGCAAAATGGTGTGCGAGTTAGTGGCATCTAAGTTGGCTGTAGGCTCATCGGCTAGTACCAATACGGGCTTTTTTACCATAGCACGAGCAATAGCCACACGTTGGCATTCGCCTCCCGAAAGTTGCGATGGTTTCGATTGAGCCTTGTCTGTTAATCCTACCCAATCCAATGCTTCCATCACCATTTTTTTTCGTTCACTTGCGTTGTAATGAAGTAGGAGTAGGGGAAATTCTACATTCTCAAAAACCGTATGTACTTGCAATAGATTATAGCTTTGAAAAATAAACCCCAGTTTTTCTTTTCGCAATAGTGCTGCTTGTTTGGCAGTAAGTGAGCCTACCGAAACATCGAGTACTGTTACTTCGCCTTCTGAGGGCATATCCAGCGACCCAATGATATTGAGTAAGGTGGTTTTACCCGAACCGCTTGGACCAATCAGTCCTGCAAATTCTCCTTTGCGAAACGAAGTTGTAATCCCTTTGAGTGCAGTAAACTCGCCTTTCCCTATCGGAAAACGTTTTACCAGTTGCTGAATGTTGATAATGATGTCGTTGTTCATATAACAAAAGGTTTTAATGAGTATAAACTAACATAAGTTGAATGCCACTGCCTACAAATTGATTGCTTGCTGCCGCGCCAAAAGGCATTTGATACTGACTGGGGTTATGATAGAGCATACCATGTAAAGAGAAATTGCCCCATTGGTGTGTAACCGTAGCCATGCTATACAATGTGTGTTGAGAAAAATGATAATAACATATTCCTCCTAAGGTAGTGGATAAGCCGATAGGATAACTTGCGGTTAAAGCCGAAAAACTATCAAGGGTAGTAAAATCTTCCCATTTTTCTGAATGTGATAGTAGCAATTGTTCCAACGAGCAAGCCAATCCGTTGCCTACTGCAAAGGTGTAATCAGCACCTACCGTTACATGCGTTTGATGCGTTAATAGTCCTATGTTTCTGTTTTTTTGGATATAACTGGTTTCAAACCAAATACCACAACCAGCATCCCACCTGCCATCTATTCCTATACGGTTTTCGGGTACTAAGCCATGATATTGAACTGCATCGCCAAGCATACTAGTATTGGCAATACGGTGATGATACGAAGCTCCCATTTCGCCATTGCCTACTTTTCGTTGATACCTTCCTCCTACTTCGGGGCGGTGTGTGTACGTGTCGCCAATTTCCCACATCTTGGCTGTTTTATTGCCATGGAGTACCCACAACCAAATATTGCTATTGTCTAAAAAATAATACCTGCCCAATAGCCCCCATACGCCATCAGTAAGCTGAAGAGGGTCGCGTGGATCGACTTTATCAAACCACATCAACGGACGTAATATCGTGGCTGAACCAAAATTTAATTTTTGCAACCCCAGCCTAAGCTCTAACTGATTGGTAGTGTACCTGCCCCACAGTCTATACGGTTTGAGCGAAGCATCTGATTGCCAAACAGTTCCATCTGTTGTGTGTAGCGTAGCAA
The DNA here is from genome assembly GCA_012519885.1 of Bacteroidales bacterium. Classification (GTDB taxonomy): domain Bacteria; phylum Bacteroidota; class Bacteroidia; order Bacteroidales; family Paludibacteraceae; genus JAAYPI01. The sequence goes on along the minus strand of JAAYPI010000039.1, from coordinate 1,806 downwards.
GAGCGTTTACAGATACTTCGGCATCAAACTTGCCATTTGTGGATACGAGTGGGGTAGTGAAATGTAGTGTTGGAATATACCTAATGCCACTCCATAAAGCTAGGTCAGGATAAAAAGGCGTGTTTATCCATACAGAAGCTTGTCCTTTGGTGCTCAACGGATTTTCTGCGTGTACAAAAACACTTGCTACACAGCAAAATAACAGGCAAATTTGTGTTCTTAGTCTTATCATAACTGCTTAGTATCGGGTTCAATGCCATGTACCAGTAAGGTGGCAAGTTCCATTATCATCTTCTCTGGACTATCAAAAAACGATAGTACCACTGGGTCGTGCATATACGCACTTAATTGTTGACTGATATAAAAGAAAAATGGGATGTTTAGGTCTTTTCTAAAAACCCCTTGTTGTTGAGCTTCCACAAAAGATTGCATTATTTCTGCCGACAATACTGCTGTACGTTGTTCTATATACGTTTTGATACCTACATCGGGATTGTTGTAAAAATCGGCTAAAAATTCTTGGCTAATATCATGAACACCGTTCAGTTTTAATTCGAGCATACGTGTTAGCTTGTCATGAGCCTGCGTATTACTCTGTAAAATCTGTTGTAGCGATTGCATACTATCCGTTACCACATAGTCGAACACCCTTTTTGCCAGTTCAAGTTTATTCGGAAAATATTTGTAAAAAGTGCCCTTGCTACAACTTGCCTGCTTGCAAATATCTTCGATATTCACACGCTTAAACCCATACTTCCAAAACAATGTTTTTGCTGCAAGAAGAATGCTGGTGTATTTATTTTCTGTTGCCATGATAAAAAATATTCTATACAAATGTACTGAAAATATACAAAAATACTACAAATATACGAAAAACGTATAAAAATAATAAAAAAGTTTACTGAAAATGAATGATTGCCTAATTGTATCGGGTAAATTTTTTAATCCAATTAACCTTCAATCCTCTTTTTAAATTTATAAAAAGAGGTATGTTTATTTATCAAAAATATTTATCTTTGCAAAGGAGCCACACGAAAGTTCTTGCTGTAGGGCTGAGCCTTTTTTTGCATACTAAAATGAATATGCTATTTTTGCTCTTAAATATGGAAAGCAGGAGCTTTCCGATTAACACGACGAAGCGAGACGCTTCGCCGAACGAGGGGTAAAGGATTGGTTGATATTATTATGAGTTAGTTATGAAGTTGCAAACTTCAGGAGTTTTAGGCACAAGTTACGCTATCGCTAAACTTGCGCCAAAGAGGGGCTGTAAATTACTATTATTAAAATGGAAAAAATAATCTGGAACTGGAATATGGTGTATTATTTTCTCAATAAATGGGAAGTAATGACACAAAATTTGTTTAACTATCCGATTCTACTCCTGTTAAGAAATGATACGGTAAAAAAGCTGTATGCTAAAAGAGGTGTAGAAAATCCTGAAGATGTTGTAAAGGATGCGGTTAATAATCCTAAAACAGGTACAAACAGTATTATTGCCGGCATCCATATGGGAGGTCTTTTAGTCATGTTAGAGTATAGCGTCTTTAATTTCATACAAGCACTTATTGGGAAATCTTTGGTGCAATACTTTTTTAAAGATGTTATATCGTTTGTATTTTTTCTTATTACTTTTCTGCTACCAGCAGGTATTGTTAATTATTTTTTATTGTACAAAAAGGATAAATACCTGAAATACTTCAAAAAGTTTGATAAGGCGTTTAAAAACAATAGCCGTAAATATGGCTGGAGGAGCTTTTTTATTGTCTTATCCTTTTATCTATTAGTAGTTTTTAGTTTTGTGGTTTT
>JAAYPI010000038.1 GCA_012519885.1 Bacteroidales bacterium | reverse complement strand
TTTCAACATGGAAAAGTCAACACCTTATCTAATATGACCAAAGAATGGTCGGCATTAGTATTTGAAATCGGTGTAGCATACAAAGAAGATGTGGATACGGTAATAGCTATTATGAAATCAGTAGGTGAAGATTTAGAAAAAGATTCAAGATTTTCAGGAAATATATTAGAGCCTATCTCTATACTTGGAGTAGAACAATTTGCCAACAATTCTATTCAACTCAAAGTGCGTATCAAAACCCAAACAGGAGAGCAATGGCAAACTAGAAGAGAATATATGCGTCGATTAAAATATGCATTTGATAAAAAAGGTATTGAAATTCCTTTCCCTCGTACCACACTGTACTGGGGCGAAAAAAGCAAACCCATGGATATTTCACTACAAAAATAAATCGCACCACTGGTGGAACTGCACAACAGAATGTGAACTAAATTTTTGCAATTTCGTTTCAATCGTTGTGATAGATAATTCTTCTTCTAGATGTGTTTTCGAAAAAAATAAATCGGCAAAACAAATTAATTGCTCTTCTAACGATATAGGTTTCATGTCTCGTAATGGGAGAGGCAACTTGCGAGTTACAATCTCTTCCAAACTAATACCTGTACCTGTATGGCGTTCGCAAACTAGGGCATGCTGAGGCAATTGTTCTTCCATCAAGATGCCAGACCCTAAATAGCCATGACAAACATATGGATAAGAACCATAACAAGCAATACTTGGGGCATTGGTTAAATGTATCCCAATATCGTGCAACATAGCTGCCTGAAAAACAAATTCTGTATCTATCTTCAATTCAGGATGATTGTGAGCAATAGAAAGGGCTTTATTAGCAACACTCTCGCTATGATTTACCAATATGTCATACGCTTCTTCATTTGAAGAATAATATTTTTGTAAAATTACATACGGATTCATTATTGTATTGGTTTACCAACCATCTCAATGGCTTTTTTCACAGTATTATCTTGTAAATTAAGTATTGGATAAAATGCTTCATCACCAAGCAAATTACGAGCAATATATGCTTGTAGTAAATTTGCTAAGAGAGCTTTCGATTTCGCAATCTCTTGACTATTGCGGGAAACACCTTTTTGTTCTGCATAACGAATAAATTCGCTAAAATAAGTTGTTTTCTTTACTAAGTATTCTACTAATTTTTCCCACGTGTCATAAGTAGATAATTTAGCTCGATGCTTATCAACAAAAGCAAACGAAAAATCATATACAATGCCATTATTTAAAACGTTTGTGTAATATGGTGTATAATAGGTAGTATCATGAGGGACAAAAATGTCGGGCATAATACCTCCATTAGCATATACAGTTCTTCCTTTGGCAGTATAATACTTCAAACTATCAGCAAAAGAAATACTATCTTTTTGGAACATTTCACCATGTAATACTCGTTTTTCTATTTCTACATCATAATTTTCATCCGACTCGCCTGACTTGTACGGTTTCTGAATAGAACGACCTGATGGTGTGTGATAGCGAGCCACAGTAAGCCTTAATTCAGAGCCATCGGACAACGGAATTTGTTGTTGCACTAAACCCTTACCAAAAGAGCGTCTGCCAATTACCCATCCCCTATCATGATCTTGAATGGCTCCAGCAAATATTTCGCTAGCAGAAGCAGACCATTCGTTTATCAACACACAGATATTCTCTTTTCGGAAATTACCTCTTCCATCTGCAATGGCATCTTCTCTGGCTTGATTAACTCCCTCTGTATATACAATTAATTGACCTCTTTTTAAAAATTCATTCGTCATCTGAATGACAGCGGATAAATACCCCCCTGAATTGTTGCGTAAATCAACAATAATATTATTGCATTCTTGTTCACGTAATATGACTAATGCATCTAAAAATTCACGGTATGTATTAGCCCCAAAATTACTAATTTTGATATAGCCAGTAGAATCGGCTATTACGTATACCACATCTATACTTTTTACTGGTACATCTCCTCTCACAATATCAAAATCAAGAGGCAAGGGGCTTCCGTTGCGTTTAATCCGTACTTTAACAATACTGCCCTTTTCTCCTCTCAATGTTTTTAGCACTGTGGCATTGGTAACATCAGCTCCTACAAAACTACTATCATTCACTGCAATAATACGATCACCTGACAATATTCCCAATTTTTCAGAAGGACCACCAGGAATCACACTCACAATCATAACCGTATCATTCTGAATATTAAATTGCACCCCAATACCACTAAAACTACCTTGTAACTCAGTAGCTGATTCTGCTACTTCTTCTGGAGTTAAATAAGCTGAATGAGGGTCGAGAAATTTCAGTATCTGTGGTATAAACTCTTCTGTTAAAGCATTTTTATCTATAACATCCACATAATTATTGTCTAACAAATACATAATTTCATCAAACTTATTCCCTTGAACCTTTTTAGGAATAGCAAAACCTGTAGTTTGTTCTGCCTGTTGATAATACAAATTTGCTAACAATATTCCAACCGCAATGGATATACCAATAATGATTGGATAAAGCAATTTATGTTTTTCCATACGTTAATTATCTAAATCAATTTTGAGCACTTCTACCCCCGCTCTCACGAGCAAATCAACCCCATCAGTAACATGGTATTCATTGGCATACACAACCCTCACAATACCCGATTGAATAATCAATTTGGCACATTCTATGCATGGAGATGTCGTTACATATAACGTAGCTCCTTCGCTACTATTGTGAGAACGTGCAATTTTTGTAATCGCATTTGCCTCTGCATGAAGCACATAGGGTTTGGTTTTAAAACTTTCGTCTTCACAAATATTTTCAAAACCACACGGCGTACCATTGTAACCATCAGAAATAATCATTTTATCTTTTACTAATATTGCTCCTACCTGACGGCGTTTGCAATACGAGTTTTCAGCCCAAATAAGAGCCATTTGCATATATCTTTTGTCTAATACTAACTGTTTTGTATTCATATCTCACTATCTAAAACGAATTGATACTGTTCGCTGTTTTATTTTTCCAGTAATTGTTGAATGGATTGTTCCAATAAAGGTAACGAAACATTGCGTGCCACTATATCTCCTTCCTTATCCAACAAAAATACAGTGGGTAAGGTTGATATATTATACGTTTGCAACAAAGGAGATACTAATCCTTTCTTATCATGAACAACTGTATAGGGCAACTGTTTGGCAACAACAGAAAATACAGCATCATCGTCAAACGAAACCTGATAAATGCGTAATCCTTTGCTGGCATATACACGGTAAAGTTCTTGTAGCAATACAGTATGTGCATATGAATTTTCGGATTGAAACAACGAAAAATCCACTATAGTGGCACGCCCTAAGGATGCTGATAAAGAACGCTCTACCCCTTGCACCGTGGACAAGGAAATATCAATAAAACCTTTGCCAACTATTTCTCTAACTAGTTTATCTTCTGCATTTTTGCGTCGTTGCATACCTTTTAGCACCACGTCTTCGATATTCTTTGTACGTGCCGTTTGTGGATAATGCACTTGCAAGGGTGTAGCCACTGCAGCATACACTTTTACATCTTCTTTATCATAGGGATTAAACACATAATACCCATTAATCTGCTGATACAAAGCGAAATAAGCCACACTTGATCGCGTATCTTGATATACCTCTTTGCGTAAGAAATCTTTTAGTTGACGAACAAGCTGCGTCGTTTCTTCTGTAAAATCTTGTGCTACTATTTTGCCACGTTGATATTTATCTTGACTAGCTGTCATCTTACGTTGTGTCTGTGCAACATAGTGCACAATGGATTGCATGCGTTTAGATGCTGCTGACCCAACTATACTATCTGCTTGACCAAATGTTTGTTTGTTTGAATAGACAGAAATCGTTTCGGTAGAGTCGGCTACTAAATACAATACACCTTGTTGCAAACGCAAACGCACATAGTGAGGTTCAACTGCACGAGGAAAGGAAAAAGAAAACTTGCCATTTTTTTTAAGTACTTGATAAGCGACTATCTCTATTTTTCCCAACTCAACTTTTTCCAAAAATAAAGTATCTGTTTCAACTCCCGACACTGTGCCTTGAATGGTATATTCTTCCGTTTGAGAGCATGATGACAATAAACAAACAAACACCACGAATAAAAATAAGATTGATTGCTTCATACTGCTCATACTGGTATAACATTACATGTACCGAATACCCTATAATAATTGTGTAAATAAACCTTGCAAAAATACAACATCTTTCAGCTAAAATCAAAAAAATCGTATCTTTGTAGGCTTAAAATGAGTATTTTATTGTCTATTAACACATATTGCTAATGAATACCGCATTCCGATTAACACGTTTTTCCCTTTTTGTTCTTATTGTACTTTCTACAATGAGTTGTAGAAACCAACAAAAACAATTTTTTATAAACGAAGGTTTAGTATATGGTACCTATTACCGCATCACCTACGAGCACTATCAAGATATAGAAGTTGACATAAAAGAAGCTATGGCGAAAGTAGGAACATCTTTATCTACATTTGACAGCCTTTCTGTAATTTCTCGGATTAACAGAAATGATAGCACCGTAGTGGCTGACACTTATTTTACGGAAGTATTTACGACGGCTCAACAGGTTTCAACACATACAGGAGGTGCTTTTGACATAACAGTTGCACCATTGGTAAACGCATGGGGATTTGGTTTTGACCCTCAACATGAAAGAACAGCCATCCTAATAGATAGCATCAAACAATGGGTTGGATACAACACAATATCCTTACAAAACGGCAAAATCCTGAAACAACACCCACAAACGCAACTTGACGCCAGTGCTATAGCCAAAGGATATGCGTGCGATGTAGTAGCTCAGGTATTACGTGAGGCTGGTATCGAAAATTTTTTGGTGGATATTGGTGGCGAATTGGTAGTAAAAGGACATAATAAGAGAAATACTGATTGGCAAGTAGGTATCAACAAGGCAATTGATGATGCTACGCAACAAAACCAAGAAATACAACAAATTATTTCGGTAACAGATGTTGCCATTGCTACTTCGGGTAATTATCGTCAGTTTTACTACGAAAACAACAAAAAAATTGCCCATACCATCGACCCCCGTACTGGCTACCCTACCAATCATTCGCTGTTGAGCATCACCGTAATTGCTCCTACTTGCATGCTGGCTGATGCGTATGCTACTGCTTTTATGGTAATGGGAAATTGGGAAGAAATAATGAAAGTAGTAAACAATGCTGTTCCTCCTATTGCTGTTTTTTGTATTTTTGAAGATACTACAGGCAAACATATCGAAATGGCTTCTCCTGGTTTTGAACAGTACTTGCAGGAAAAGTAATCGGTAATTTATCACAAACCAAGCTTACTTACGGATAAAATTTGTGTATTTTATCACCACGTATTTTATGTTTAAACAAAAAAATAACTATTTTTCATCCCTCTTTGCCATTATTAAACTAATTCATCCAATAAAAATTGCTTCTTCTGATTTCGAAAAATATCTCTATCAAAAGAAGCAATAAGGTGTTATCAGGAAATTGGAAAAATCCTACATATTCATACCACCACAGCAGTGAATGGTTTGCCCAGATACATAGCTAGACATATCCGAAGCCAAGAAAGTAGCTACATTCGCCACATCTTCGGGTGTACCGCCTCTACGCAATGGAATTTGTGCAGCCCATTGGTCTCTTACCTCATCCGAAAGGGCAGCTGTCATTTCGGTAATAATAAATCCAGGTGCAATGGCATTGGCTCTAACACCTCGCGAGCCCAATTCTTTGGCTATCGATTTGGTTAAACCAATCATACCTGCTTTGGATGCAGAATAGTTACATTGTCCAGCATTACCACTTACGCCTACTACTGACGACATGTTGATGATTGAACCTGTTTTTTGTTTCATCATAATAGGTGTGATGGCATGTACAAAGTTGAAAGCTGATTTCAAATTTACATTGATTACCATATCCCATTGTTGCTCAGTCATACGCATCATCAACCCATCTCGGGTGATACCTGCATTATTTACTAAAATATCAATACGTCCAAATTCTTTTAAAATTTCAGATACCACATTGTGTGTATCGTCAAAATTGGCAGCATTAGAGGCATACGCTTTGGCTTTAACACCATAAGCAGCTAATTCTTTTTCTACGGCTTTGGCATTGTCATCTACAGCTAAATCTGTGATGGCTATATCTGCTCCTTCTGAAGCGTATTTCAATGCAATAGCTTTACCAATACCACGTGCAGCTCCTGTTACTACGGCTACTTTTCCTTTTAATAAACTCATAAATGTATGTTTTTTATTAGATTTAACGGATGCAAATGTACGCATTTTATCAGAAATCTTATACATTTTATATAAAAAAGGGGGAAATGTGATGTTGCAGATCACTATAAACAATAATTTTTACGCTACATAGTATTGTTATAAAACACAAAGAGGCAAGATTTCTCTCGCCTCTTTATGCTAAAAAAACAGATAGATGTTTTTTAGAATTTTACCACTTTTTTAGTGGCTATTACTTTGTTAGCCTTGTACATATGTACAATGTAAATACCACTTGTCCATTGAGATGTTGGTATGGTAATGGCACTATCAACATTCGTTGTATCATACATCGAAACCCCTACAGCATTGGTAACTAATATTTTATCTAATTTTTCAGCCGACTGTACATGAAGCTGATCTGTAAACGGACTTGGATACAAAACTACTGATACAGCCTCCTTTTGTGTTAGTTGGGTTACTTGATCAAAAGTAACTGTAATTGTTTTATCCGTTGTCATTGTTATAGTTTCTGAAGCTGTAGTTGATACCAAATCGCCACTCCATGCCACAAACACATTACCATTATTAGGAATAGCCGAAATGGTTACTTGCTCATCCTTGGCTACAGGCACAGCAGTAGTATAAGCTACATCACCAACTTTTACTGACCCATTTCCAACAACTTGTATGGTTAACCATTGGGTTTCAACTGGGATAATTCCAGAAAATGTAACCATATAATCATTGTTGGTAAAATGAGTAATTGTATTATCTACATTAATTAGTCGTGGTTGTAAAAGTGGAAATCCTGTCTTTTCAATCAATATGGCATAATCCCCAGGAGGAACTCCATTAAAATTGTAATACCCATTTTCATCTGTCAGAGTCTGAGAGATAATCTGATTGTTGGCAACATCAAACAAATATACAAGTAATTGTTCAAGAGGATTATTGAAGGCTCTCTTATTTTTAAGGGCACTTACTACCAACGGGTCATTTGCCCTACTACCACCGACTCATTTTTAAACTCGTTGTGCGTATAAAAAGAATTATGAGGCGAAAAACAAAACAAAATAACAGGAAAGCCTAAGGGTGGAACTAAGAGGGAGTCGTTTGAATCAAAAGAAACATACGAAAAACTATCAATGTAGGGTAACAATGAGTCTGTAACTACAGGGAAGAATGTTGCATGTTGCATTCAATTATTTTTTTACAAAAATAGAAAAATTTATTTAACTTTGTAAAAAAATAAATATGGCAGTTATCAACTTAGAAAATATGGAGTTTTGGTCTTATCATGGGTGTTTTGAAGAAGAACGTCGCATAGGCACCAAATACGTAATAAGTGTATCGTTAGCAGTAGATATCCAACAAGCAATGGCATCAGACAACTTACACGACACGATTAACTACCAAGAAGTGTATTCGATAATAAAAGAAGAAATGGACAAACCATCAAACCTTATCGAACACGTAGCTGGCAGAATACAACAGAGACTAAAAGAACGTTTCCCTCAAAGCACTCAACAAACCATTTCTTTATCCAAATTCAATCCTCCCTTAGGCGGTCAAATCGAAAAAGTTACCATTGTTTTATAATGGTTGTAACTCTCAAGCTAATGGAGATATTTTTTCTTTGTTTCATTTTGAGCAATGCTTGTATTTAGGGGAATTTGTGTATATTTGTGCGTTGGCAGAAAATTTACAAAGACGATATAAACAACAGAACATTAATTAATTAAATGAAATTTGGAAGTATATTAGTTATTGCACTTATCTTTTTGACAAGTTGTGCTACACAAAGGACAAGTACTATTGTAGGATGTGACTATGATAAAAATAAAAACCAAACGGAATATTTTGTTTTTCCATATGGGTCTGTTTCTATTCCAGGAGAATGGAAAAAAACAACATATAATCAAATAGCAAAACAACAATTCTTTAGAAATCCAGATAGTATAACAATAGCAATTGCATTTGGACCTTGTGATAAATACGAGTTTAATGCGACTAATCCCATGAAAGGTTTTGAATTTGTTAAAGCATTCTATGAATGGGACTCCGATTTTTTTGTAAAAAATTATCGTTTGAATCAAGAATTAGTTGAATCTAACGAAAGTGAAAATTTTATTATATGGAGAGCATTTGGAGAAAATAATAATACATATTGGGATACTTATTTTTTATTTGGAGAAAAAAATGGTTTTGCAAATAATCTTTCTATTATGACTACCGAAAAATGGACAAAAGAAGATAAAGTGACCTTTTTAAAGAAAATGTATTTACAGAAGAAAACAGAATAAAACCCCATCGCTGGTGCAGGTCTGAGACCTGTGCCTCATATTCAAGACCCCATCAAGTCAGAATTTTCAATCCGCTTAATAATTCAAAAAGAAATAGTTATCCTTTCTCCTAATGACGTGATACTACCACCAAACCTGATTTTGATATACAGCCTCGTTGCCACATTTATCAAACACACGTAACTCTATGTGATGAATACCCCCTTTTTCCACACGCTTACTATCAAACTTATGTGTGATGGTATTCGTTTTTTTGTCGTATTTAAACAATGCCCATTCATTATCTACATACCCATTATAATGAGATACTCCTGACTGATTATCACTTACCTTAAATATTACATGACCATTATTGACAGTGGCTAATCGAATAATAGGAGCTTTATTATCTAACAAAACAGCATATTGTCCAAAGTCACGAGTTTTGGTAACAACACAGCCGTCCTCATACCCATTTCCAACAAAATCAAATCCATTTAAGCGATTTTTGCGAGCTATATAATATTTATTTTTATCCGACAAACTATCATTTTTTAATTTTATACGCAATTCTGCATAATCATGTAGCGGTATGGTAGGCAAATGTAAATCATGTACATCAGAAAATCCTTTTGGATTATATCTTACGGAATAATTAAATAACATATTTTGATACAACGCACCTGCTGGTATCGTTAATTTAACATCAGCATTTTCAAATACATTTTCCTTATCATACGAAAAAGCAACCGCATTCGGATGTTCCACTTTAGGTATCTCCTGTTTTACTCCCTGAATGGAGAAATCTAACGTGGTAGTATTTCCATGAAAATCTTTGATAATCAATTGTACTGGATATATGCGTTCTTCATTAATTAACAAATAGCCATCGTTTACTAACTTCACATAATTATCAAGTTTGTTATTGGGCAAACGGAATAAAGTCATTACCATAGAACGATTTGTGTACCATTCCTCATAATCAATAAAAGCATTCATATACCTAGTTTTATCAAACGAAAATCTATCCATTTGGTATACAAATATTTCTGCTCCATCAACTAAAACACGTACAGAATGAACTCCATATATGTTATTGGCATTAGGCATGTAATCATAAGAATGTACGCCTAATCCTACTTTTCCCCATGCTTTGATGGTTACATTGCCCTTATGTCGATAAAATCCTGGCTTAGTTTGCTCCAGAACCATTGTTCGCCTACGCATAGACCCTTCTACAACACCTTCGTTAGATGACGGATATAACAAAAATTTATGCACACGTGGACGCACGGTATCTTCTATATCATAAAACAAAAAGGGATTCAGTGCCTCTTCTGTATACGTGTCTCTCAACTCAAAATGCAAATGTGGTCCCCCAGAACTGCCTGTATTACCACTCCATCCCACTTGTTGCAAGCGTTTTACTTTAATCATATCCTTAGGTAAGGTAAAATCAACAGCAAACGAACGTTCCTCATGTTGTTTGGCTTGTACAATTGAATCTAAAAATGGCACAAAGCTATCCAAATGAGCATACACTGAAGTCAATCCATTATAGTGAGTTATATACAATACATGACCATAACCAGCGGGCGATACGCCAAAACGAGAAACATACCCATCAGCCACTGAAAAAACAGGCTTATCTATTACTTGTTGTGTTTTAAAATCTATACCCGCATGAAAATGATTAGAACGTAACTCTCCAAAATTACCACTTAGTTCAACAGGTATATTTAAAGGGAAAGCTAAATCGTACTCTGTTTTATCAAACTGTGCTGATATAGAAAAAACATGAAAAGTAAAAAAGAGAATAAAAATATATTTTTGCATTGTATAGGGATAATTTATGAGCACAAAAATAAGGATAAAAAAAGAAAGAACAGCGTTAATCATTAAAAAAACAAGCTTTTTTTCAAAACGCTACAGACATTTTTTCTCAAAAAAAAAGATTTATAGTAAAAAAGGAAGATTTTGTTTTGCAAATTTGATTCTTATTTCTAACTTTGCAGTCCGAAATAATTTTGAAGGAACAATATTAAACGTACATATAAAATGAAAAAAGGAATTCACCCCGAAAATTACCGTTTGGTTGTATTTAAAGATATGTCTAATGGAGACACATTTCTTACTCGTTCGGTAGCTCCATCTAAAGAAACAATTGAATTTGAAGGAGCAACGTATCCATTAATCAAATTGGACATCTCGAACACATCTCACCCTTTTTACACAGGCAAATCTACTTTGGTGGATACAGCAGGTCGCGTAGATAAATTTAAATCACGTTACCAAAAACACATTGATAAGAAAAAATAAGTTAGAGATTATTTTTTATATTTTCATTACAAACCCTGAAACAAACTTTCAGGGTTTTGTTATATAATAGCCATAAATGGAAAGAGACTGTCTTTGATTTCTCAGACAGTCTCTTTTTAAGAAGAAAAATACTATGAACGGATGGCAATATGGCATGAAGCGGATTGCGAGTGATACCTTATCAAGCCGAGAT
>JAAYPI010000037.1 GCA_012519885.1 Bacteroidales bacterium | reverse complement strand
TATTTTTCTGCTAAATTCATAGTTTTTTGGCAATGAGTTTGCACTTACAAAGGATAGAATAATAGCTAAGATTAATTGTAGCCCTGAATTTTGGAAAAAAGAGGAGAACGTCATTTCCCTTATTCCATAAGCTAATATTCCTGACAATATAATGGTAAATAAGATCCTTCTTTGTGAATCCACCTTTTCATAAAATATCCCTTTAACAAGAAATATCAAGCATATAATTAAAACAGAACCCCAGGCAATAGCACCCAAAACACCTTGCTCTGCCAGCAATTGTAAAAATGAATTAGTAACTCTCCCGGTATAAAACGAATCGGGTGATTTTTCGAGGTATGCGTTTCTATTTATTAAAAAATTTCCCTGACCAACACCTTGCAACGGATTATCGGCAAACATTTCTAAAGCTCCTTGCCACAAAACGCTTCTACCGGAAATACTTCTTTGTTGAGAGCTTGTATTGACCATTCCCAAAGTTTCAATGGCTTCTTTTTTAAATGGGATGGATAGCACTACAAGCACCGCAATCAATGCAACCAAGTAGAATGCTTTAGATTTGCATTGGTATAATACCCCAGCTAAACCAAATATAAAAAAGCAAATAAGGGATAAGTATGCCCCGCGAGAAAAAGAAAGGACCAAGCAATAACCTAAAATAATACACGTAACAAAAGCCCCCAGTTTTAGGTATTTATGCGAGGTTTTAAAAAGCACAACTGTAGTTATTGTTAAGAAAAATATTAAAAACCCTACCCAGTCGTTCGATAGCTGACCTAAAGGATGGTATAAACTCCTAAAATTAATTATGTCGGAGAACCCTTCGTACTCAATATTAAATTGAAAAAACAGAAAGCTAAATAAGGTTAGCAATCCCAAAATAAAAAACCAAGCGGATGCACTAATTAGAAAGCTATCCTGTTTGTTTTTTGATGTAAATACGCTATAACGTAAAAAGAGATAATAAACAAAGAACTGAATTAAACCAATTATATGCGATATGCTATTGGCTTTATAGGATGAGAGTACGGAAATAAGCAGTTGAATCAATAATAGGCCACATACAGAAAAGTCTAAAAGATTAAGCGTAACATCTATTTTCTCAGTTTTGTATTCTTTTATCAAAAACCCAACTATAAAAGGTAGTAGGTATATGGTGAAATTAAGATTCCACTGTGATAAAACCAGATATAAAATACCCCCTCCAACAATTAAATAATCTGAAATAACACGCTGAGAGATTTTGTGCATTTAGGTTCTAATTAATGAATGATGTAGTTTGTACTATTTCTGCCATCATTTGGCTATAAAGGTTTTTAGTATTAAGCAAATCTTCCTTAGTCCCTTCTGCCTGAATAGTGCTGTCTTTTAGTATGTAAATCCTGTTGGCTACGTTGGCAATTTTTAGCTGATGTGTTACTATCAGAATACCACATTGATTTTTATAATTATTTAGAATTTTTAAGGCAAAATTCTCCATATCAATATCCATGGCCGATGTGGGTTCATCAAGTAATAGCAGACTTGGCTTTTTAAACAAAGCACGGCACAATCCAATAAGCTGTTTTTGCCCACCTGAAATATTTATACCTTGTTCGCCCAACAGGGTGGCATAGCTTTGTGGAAACAAGGAAAAGTATTTTTCAAATCCTGTTTGTTGGCAAAATTCAATGCAAGCCTTTAATTCTGCTTCCGTACCACCAAGTGTAAGGTTATCCAACAGTGTTCCATTAAAAACAGCTATATCCTGCGGCACAACACCAAGCGCATCACGCAAATTGGGCAGGTATATATCCCCTAAGGATTGATTGTTAAGCAGTACGCTACCGGATTCTGCTTTATAGAAACCTTGTAAAATATTGAGCAATGTTGATTTACCACCACCGCTCTCACCTAAAATAGCAACTACCTCACCTTTGGTTAGGTTTAAGTTTATGTCATTTAAAATTTGTTTTCTGCCGGGGAAACGGAAGCAAAGGTTTTTTATTTGAAGCTTATCAAAGAGCATAATTTTATCAGTACTAATCTTTTCTTTATCGTATTCTGGTTTAATGGAAGTAAACTCATACAT
>JAAYPI010000036.1 GCA_012519885.1 Bacteroidales bacterium | reverse complement strand
CTCAGCTGTCTTTCGACTTCGGTGGTTCGAATCCATCACTGCCCACAAAATTGCGGAAATAGCTCAGTTGATAGAGCATTAGCCTTCCAAGCTGAGGGTCGCGGGTTTGAGTCCCGTTTTCCGCTCTATGAAGGGATGATAATGAAACGTATCATCCCTTCTTTTTGTTTTTATATTTCAAACGTTTGCGGTACTTGTTGTAGCTTAAATATTGTCTAAGTTATTAACAATGAGGATAATTTTATGAATAAAAAACTTGTTTGTTCTTGCAAAAATAGTATCTTTGCCCTCCGTTGGAATAAAATGCCAAATATAGTAATCTAAATAGTAGAAAAAATTATTTCTTAACCTAAATGAATATGAAACTAAAAGTTAGTAATGTAAATTATCCTAATTGGAGAGCAATTACCGTAAATTTTAAAGTGCCAAAAGAATTTGAGAAATTACAAGAAATTTCAAAAAATTTATGGTGGGTATGGAATTATGAAGCAACTGATCTTTTTAAAGAAATTGATAAAGATTTGTGGATTGAGGCAGGAGGAAATCCTGTGTTGTTTTTGCAGAAATTTAGTGCTGAAAAATACAAAGAATTAGCAAAAGATAAAGCTATTTTGAAAAAAATAGATAAAATTTATGCTGATTTTAAAGCTTATATAAATGTTAAACCAAGTACAACTATTCCTTCTGTTGCTTATTTTAGTATGGAATATGGTTTAACTGATATTTTAAAAATTTACTCAGGTGGTTTGGGTGTGTTAGCAGGTGATTACTTGAAAGAGGCTAGTGATTGCAATGTAGATATGGTAGCTGTTGGTTTTATGTATCGTTATGGATACTTTACACAAGCTTTATCTATTAATGGCGAGCAAGTTGCATTGTACGAAGCTCAACAATATGAGTCATTACCAATGGAACAACTCCTTGATAAGAATGGAGATCCAGTAGTTATTTCAGTTCCATATCCAGGTAGAACTGTGTATGCTAATCTATATAAAGTAGCTGTTGGACGTGTTGATTTGATTCTTTTGGATACAGATACCGAATTGAATAATGATTTGGATCGTACTATTACACATCAATTGTATGGCGGAGACAACGAACATCGCTTGAAACAAGAAATTATGCTTGGTATTGGTGGTATTGCTGCTCTTAAAGCTATTGGCTTAGAAAAAGATGTTTATCATTGTAACGAAGGTCATGCTGCATTTTTAAATGTACAACGCCTAATTGATTTGATGCAAGATAAACAACTTTCTTTTAATGAAGCTAAAGAAATTGTACGAGTGTCATGTTTATTTACAACTCATACTCCAGTTCCTGCTGGACACGATACATTCGAAGAACCATTATTTGAGCGTTATATGTTTGATTTTGCTACTCGTTTAGGATTATCTTGGGATGATTTTATGAATATGGGTCGCGAAACGCCTGGTGATTTGACAGAAAAATTCTCTGTAACAGTATTTGCTTGTAATACTGCTCAAGAAGTGAATGGTGTAAGCTGGTTGCACGGAAAAGTTTCTCAAGATATGTTCAAACATATTTGGGAAGGTTATTTTGCAGAAGAATCGCATGTTAGTTGGGTTACTAATGGTGTTCATTATCCAACATGGGCAGCATCTGAATGGCAAAAATTGCACGAAAAAGCTTTAGGTAAAGAGTACATGTCTGACCAATCGAACAAAGCTATTTGGAGCAAAATATATGATGTAGACGACAAAGAAATTTGGGATACTCGTCAAGCTCTCAAATTAAAATTGGTTGAATATATTAAAGCAAAATTTGCTTCTAACTGGTTGAAAAATCAAGGAGATCCTTCTCGTATTGTAAGTGTGTTGGAAAGAATCAATCCTAATGCTTTAACCATTGGTTTTGGTCGTCGTTTTGCTACTTATAAGAGAGCACATTTATTGTTTACTGACCTTGAAAGACTTTCTCGCATTGTGAATAATCCTGATTTTCCTGTTCAATTTATTTTTACAGGTAAAGCTCACCCAGCTGATGGTGGTGGTCAAAAATTAATTCAACGTGTTGTAGAAATTTCTCGTCGTCCAGAATTCTTAGGAAAAGTAATTTTCTTAGAAAACTATGACATGGCAATTGCAAAACGTTTAATTTCAGGTGTGGATATTTGGTTAAATACACCAACTCGTCCGCTTGAAGCTTCTGGTACTTCTGGTGAAAAAGCAGAAATGAACGGTGTATTAAACTTCTCTGTACTTGATGGATGGTGGTATGAAGGTTACAAAAAAGGTGCAGGTTGGGCTTTGACAGACAAACGCACATACCAAAATCAAGAACACCAAGATCAATTAGATGCAGCAACTATTTACAGTATGCTTGAAAATGAAATAGTACCATTGTACTTTGCAAAAAATAGCAAGGGTTATTCTCCTGAATGGGTGCAATATATTAAAAATTCATTTGCGTTAATTGCTCCAGAATTTACGATGAAACGTATGTTGGACGATTATATTGAACGATTCTATACTAAATTAGCTAAAAGAGGTAAATCTTTAAAAGCGAAGGATTTTGCTAAAGCAAAAGAAATTGCATCTTGGAAAGAAAATGTTGCTTCTAAATGGGATGCTATTGAAGTTGTTTCGGTAGAACTATCAGAAAACCTTCATGCACAAGCTGAAGTTGGTCAATCTCAAAAAGCTACTATCGTTGTTGATGTAAAAGACGCATCTTTAGTAAATTCAATTGGGGTAGAAGAAGTGGTAACACATCCTAATAAAGAAGGTGTGGATACTTTCTTCTCAGCTAAAGAAGTAAATCTAGTGAAAACAGAAGGTACCTTGCTTACTTTTGAGATGAATCAAAAAGTGGAAAATGGGGGATCGTTTAAATATGCATTCCGCATGTTCCCTAAAAACTCAGATTTACCTCATCGTCAGGATTTCTGTTATGTACGTTGGTTTTAATAAAACAAATAATACTACTTTCTCAAGAAGCTGTCTCAAAAGGACAGCTTCTTTTGTTATGCCAAGTTATGATTTTCTGTAGAGGATAGATAAGTGAGATTAGTTAATTATATAGGTATTATATAACCAAAATAATACATAAAATAAAAATAGAGGATGGAACGTATTCATCATTCCATTTGCTTCGTATGGTAAGGTTTATTTTATTTGTTATCAATACGTTTAATCAAATAGATAATAGAGGGGAAATGATCACTATACCCGTTTTGATAGACTCCACCAGCATGAGTTCTAAAAGGATAACCCTTATATTGACCTTCTTGACGGATTAAAAATGGTGCTTGAAAAATTTCAGCTTTCCAAAATGTGAGCTCTGTTTTGTCTTTGCCGATTAAACCTGAGGAAACAATAATTTGATCAAATAGATTCCAGGCATCTCCATAAGCTAATGAGCCTATGCCTTTATTGTAAAGCTCCCAAGTGGTATTATACAATCCGCCTTCGGGTGTTTCGCTCTTTTTTTGTTTTGCATTCAGTACATCTTTAACACTTTCGTTGATTGGGTCGTCATTTAAATCACCCATAATGATAATTTTAGCATTTTTGTCGATAGTAAAAATTGAATCAGCAATATGCTTGGTTAGTTGAGCAGCTGCTACTCTTCGTGGACGTGAATTGACTTCTCCACCCCTACGCGAAGGCCAGTGATTTACGATTACATGAATTTCTTCGCCACTTAATATGCCTGACACTACTAATTGGTCGCGACTTCTACGAGATGAATCACTGCTTGTGTAATAAGGATAGCTTTTTACATTGGTTACGTAAAAATCTCGTGGATTATATAGTAATGCACAATCTACTCCTCGTGGGTCTCCTCCATCAATATGAATAATTTGATAGTTTATGTGTTTAATAGCTTCTTGTTTGACTAAATCTTCTAATACTGAACGATTTTCTACTTCAGCTAGACCTAAAATGGAGGGTCCCATAGGAGAAAGATTACTTCCTATTTTTGATATAGCATAAGACATATTCTTCATTTTTGCCCAATATTTTTTGCTATCCCATTGCATAGCACCTGTTGGTGTATATTCATGGTCGTTGGGTTCTGGTATCGTATCAAATAGGTTCTCAACATTGTAAAATGCTACACTATATAATTCATAATTTATTTTTTCTTTGCCTATAAGTTGGGTAATAAGAAAGAATAAACTTGCAACTAAGAGGATTAATTTTTTCATGTGTATGCTTTTTTGTGTTTATGAATAGTAATGGTGTGTAATTGTACGTTCTTTTCTGTATATTTAGAGCTTTATGCATAAAAAAGACAAAAAATAACGCAATCAACTTCACAAATTTGCTTATTTTTTTTTACATAACCAACAGATACAACTGTTAATTTTTGGAGAATTTTATAAACAATTGTTTTTTGTGCTATTATTT
>JAAYPI010000035.1 GCA_012519885.1 Bacteroidales bacterium | reverse complement strand
TGGTGCCAAAAAATGAATTGATTACAGACGAAATTGCTTTCGCATTGATTAAATCAATTGGCGTAAATACTTCATTGTCGCGTACATTCATCCGCTCACGAATAGTACGTGCCATACGTGCAAGTCCAACACTGAATTGATTGCATAATTGTTCACCAACCGTACGTACACGACGATTACTTAAATGGTCAATGTCATCTACGTCAGCTTTAGAATTTATTAATTCAATGAGATAACGGATAATGGCAATAATATCTTCTTTTGTTAATACTTTAATTTCAGGAGAGATATCTAAATCTAATTTCTTGTTAATTCTAAAACGACCAACATCCCCTAAATCATATCTTTTTTCTGAAAAAAA
This sequence comes from Bacteroidales bacterium, assembly GCA_012519885.1. GTDB lineage: Bacteria > Bacteroidota > Bacteroidia > Bacteroidales > Paludibacteraceae > JAAYPI01. The sequence continues at coordinate 5,686 of JAAYPI010000035.1, read as the reverse complement.
CAGATTATAAATAACTTCTCTAGCACTTGCATCATCTGGTGGTTCGGCGTTACGAAGTTGTCTATAAATATATAAAATAGCCTCTTTGTCAGAGTTACTTGGATCCTTTTGTAATGTGTTGTATATAATACTATAGTCTGAACTGCTTAAGTCCTCTCTATGCAAAAGTACTGTTTGTACATTGGCTTCTAATATCTCGTTTACATGGTCGTTGTCTAATATTGTTTCACGATCAATGATAACTTCGTTTCTTTCAATAGAAACAACCTCGCCCGTATCTTCGTCTACAAAATCTTCAATCCATGTTTTTAATACTCTTGCAGCTAGTTTTCTCCCAACAGCTTTTTTAAGGTTGGTTTTAGTTGCTTTAATTTCTTCTGCAAGATTAAAAATTTCTAGTATATCTTTGTCGCTTTCAAAACCAATGGCACGTAGCAATGTTGTTACAGGAAGTTTCTTTTTTCTGTCAATATACGCATACATTACGTTATTGATATCTGTTGTAAATTCAATCCACGAACCTTTAAATGGGATAATACGTGCTGAATATAATTTTGTTCCGTTTGTGTGTAAACTTTGCCCAAAAAATACACCAGGTGAACGGTGTAACTGTGATACTACTACACGCTCTGCTCCATTGATAACAAAAGTTCCTTTTTCGGTCATATATGGAATAGGTCCAAGATAAACATCTTGGATTACTGTATCAAAATCTTCGTGGTCAGGGTCGGTACAATATAATTTTAATTTGGCTTTTAAAGGGACACTATACGTTAAACCTCTTTCCATACATTCTTGTATTGAATAACGAGGAGGATCAATATAGTAATCTAGAAATTCTAAATTAAAATTATTTCTTGTATCTGTAATGGGAAAGTTTTCTGCAAAAACTCGATATAATCCATCATTTTTTCTTTTTTCAGGAGGTGTATCAAGTTGGAAAAAGTCTTTAAACGACTTTAATTGTACTTCTAAAAAATCTGGATAATCCAGTGATTTTTTAATGGATGAAAAGTTTATTCTTTGGTTACTCATAGGGTATGACATCTATCAACGAAGTGGTTAATCGAACATGTTTTATACATAAACATAAAAAGGTTTAGAACCTATTTTAATAAAGGCTCTAAACCATATATCCTGATTGCCAGGATATTACTATTTCAATTCAACTTCAGCTCCTGCTTCAGTCAATTGTTTTTTCAAACCTTCAGCTTCGTCTTTACTTACACCTTCTTTCACTGCAGATGGTGCAGCATCTACGATATCTTTAGCTTCTTTCAAGCCTAAACCTGTAAGTTCTTTTACTAATTTTACAATCGCTAGTTTGTTTGCACCAGCTGATTTTAAAATTACATCAAATGAACTTTTTTCTTCCTCTGCAGTAGCTGCTTCTGCGGCTACTGCTGGACCTGCTACTGCTACTGCAGCTGCAGCTGGTTCGATACCATATTCATCTTTTAAAATTTGAGCTAACTCGTTTACTTCTTTTACAGTCAAATTAACTAATTGCTCTGCAAAAACTTTCAAATCTGCCATGTTACTTATGTTTTAAATTAAGTTCGTAATTAAATTCTTTTATTCTGTTATTTGTTAGATAATGTTTCCAACACTCCATGTAATGTATTTCCTCCTGATTTAAGAGCTGAAATAACATTTTTGGCAGGAGATTGCAACAATCCAACGATTTCTCCAAGAAGTTGTTCTTTTGACTTAAGTGTGATTAACGACTCTAGTTGGTCTTCTCCCACATAAAAACATTCTTGAACATATGCTGCTTTCAAAACAGGTTTTCCATTATTTTTCTTATCTTTTTTAAATTCTTTGATAAGTTTAGCAGGAGAATTACTGTTGTTTGAAAACATAATAGAGGTAGACCCTTTGAGAGTTCCAAATAAAGGAGAAAAATCTCCTCCCATATCTTCAAGGGCTTTTTTGAACAACGTATTTTTTACTACAAGCAATTTAATGTTTTGATTAAAACATAGTTTTCTTAAGTTACTTGTTTTTTCCGAGTTTAAATCGGCTATATCTGTAACATAGAAACAATTATATGCTTCAATAGTAGATTTAATTTGTGCTATAATTTGGCTTTTATCTTCCTTTTTCATACTTCTTCTAATCGTTTAATTATTCCACTGATTTAGGGTCAATTTTAATACCCGGGCTCATTGTACTTGAAAGATAAATGCTTTTAATATATACACCTTTAGCGGCAGTAGGTTTAAGTTTATTAAGCGTTGAAATAAATTCTTTTGCATTGTCTACTAGTTTATCTGCAGTAAAAGAAACCTTTCCTACAGAAGTGTGTACAATACCAAATTTATCAACTTTAAAATCTATTTTCCCTTGCTTAATTTCTTTAACGGCTTTACCAACTTCATTGGTTACTGTTCCACTTTTGGGATTTGGCATTAAACCACGAGGACCTAAAACCCGACCTAAAGCTCCAATTTTACCCATGATAGAAGGCATAGTGATGATAACATCAATATCTGTCCACCCACCTTTAATTTTTTCAATGTATTCGTCAAGACCGACATATTCTGCACCAGCTTCTTTTGCTTCTGCTTCTGCATCGGGAGTACATAATACAAGAACCCTTACTGTTTTTCCTGTTCCGTGAGGAAGAGAAACAACACCTCTAACCATTTGATTTGCTTTTCGAGGATCTACACCCAAACGAACATCTATATCTACAGATGCATCAAATTTGGTGTTGGTAACGTCTTTTACCAAGCTAGCAGCTTCTTTAAGAGAGTAGTTTTTACCTACTTCAATCTTTTCCAAAGCCAACTTTTGATTTTTTGTTAGTTTACTCATGTTTTTAATTGAAGAGATTAATTACTACTAGGGAATTCACCTTTTATGGTTATACCCATACTTCTCGCTGTACCTGCTACCATTCTCATTGCAGAGTCAATAGTAAAACAGTTCAAATCTTCCATTTTATCAGTAGCAATAGCCTTTACTTGATCCCAAGTAATTTCAGCTAGCTTTTTACGGTTAGGCTCTGCTGAGCCGCCTTTTAACTTCGACACCTCAAGTAACTGGATGGCTACAGGAGGAGTTTTGATGATAAAATCAAATGATTTGTCTGAATAATAGGTAATTACAACAGGTAATATTTTACCTGCCTTGTCTTGGGTTCTGGCATTAAATTGTTTGCAAAACTCCATAATATTAATCCCTTTCGAACCTAATGCAGGTCCAATAGGAGGAGAAGGGTTGGCAGCGCCACCTTTTACTTGCAACTTAATAAGTCCAGCAACTTCTTTAGCCATATTAATTCATTTTTTAAATTTAGAAAATATTTGAAAAAGCAACAACAGCGTAACCTTATTGTTCTTTTTCTACTTGCATAAAGCTTAATTCTAATGGTGTTTTACGACCAAAAATTAAGACCATTACTTTGAGCTTTTTCTTTTCATTGTTAACTTCTTCGATTACGCCAGAAAAATCGTTAAATGGTCCAGATATTACTTTCACATTTTCACCAACATAATAAGGAATATTAATTTCTTCTTCACTTTGTTGCAACAAATCTACCGTACCCAAAATACGATTTACTTCAGATTGACGCAAAGGAATAGGATCACCTGCTTTATCCCCCAAAAAGCCAATAACGTTTGGTAAGTTTTTCAATTGGTGAACAACTTCTCCCGTCAGTGTTGCTTCAACAAGGACATAACCAGGCAAATAACTTCTTTCTTTGATGGTTTTTTTCCCGTTACGAATTTGATACACTTTTTCAGTAGGAATTAAAACCTGAAATACATATTGGCTAAGATTTGTATTTTTCATTTCTGACTCAATATACTCTCTTACCTTATTTTCTTTACCGCTAATGGCACGTAATACATACCATTTTTTATCCATTTCAGACATTTTGTTTCCTCCGTAAATTAGCCTATCAATTTGTAGATAAACTGAATGAATTTTTCAAAGCCAAAGTCAATCACCCAAACTATTAATGCAATAATAATGGAAGCAATTAATACAACAATTGCACTATTAGTCAATTCTTTGGTGGTTGGCCATGATACTTTATGAACGAGTTCGTTATAAGATTCTTTGATATAATTTGTTATCTTCATAAGATTTCTTAATTTGCACGGGTCGAGAGACTCGAACTCCCGACACCTGGTTTTGGAGACCAGTGCTCTACCAACTGAGCTAGACCCGTGTATATTTAGTAGTTACCTTTTACAGCAACTACTAAATGATGATTATTATGCAATAATTTCAGTAATCTGTCCTGAACCTACAGTTCTACCACCTTCGCGAATTGCAAAACGTAAACCTACGCTACAAGCAACTGGGTAAATTAAATTAACTGTAATTTCTAAGTTGTCACCAGGCATAACCATTTCAACACCATCTGGCAATGTGATTTCGCCTGTAACGTCTAACGTACGGATGAAGAATTGAGGACGGTATTTGTTGTGGAATGGAGTGTGACGACCTCCTTCTTCTTTTTTCAAGATATAAACAGAAGCTTTGAAAGAAGTATGAGGAGTAACTTTACCTGGGTGAGTTATAACCATACCACGTTTAATTTCTTCTTTGTCTACACCACGAAGCAATAGACCTACGTTGTCTCCAGCTTCACCTTGATCCAATAATTTGCGGAACATTTCAACTCCTGTTACAACAGATTTTTTTGCACCTGCACCAAGACCAATAATTTGAATTTCTTCTCCTACTTTGATAACACCTGTTTCGATACGACCTGTAGCTACTGTACCACGTCCAGTAATTGAGAATACGTCTTCAACTGGCATTAGGAAAGGTTTGTCAATAGCACGTGGAGGAAGTTCAATCCATGTATCAACAGCATCCATCAATTCCATTATTTTGTCTTCCCATTGAGCTACACCGTTAAGTGCACTAAGAGCAGAACCACGGATAATAGGAGTATTGTCGCCATCAAAATCGTAGAATGATAATAATTCACGCATTTCCATTTCAACAAGTTCCAACATTTCTTCGTCGTCAACACTATCGCATTTATTCATAAATACTACGATACGAGGAACGTTTACCTGACGAGCCAAAAGGATGTGCTCGCGAGTTTGAGGCATAGGACCATCGGTTGCAGATACTACGATGATAGCACCGTCCATTTGAGCAGCACCAGTTACCATGTTTTTAACGTAGTCAGCGTGACCTGGACAGTCAACGTGTGCATAGTGGCGATTTGCTGTTTGGTATTCTACGTGAGAAGTATTGATTGTAATACCTCTTTCTTTTTCTTCAGGAGCATTGTCGATAGAATCGAATGAACGCAATTCTGAAAGACCTCTTTTTGCTAATACTGTTGTAATAGCAGCAGTTAAAGTAGTTTTACCATGGTCAACGTGGCCAATTGTTCCTACGTTAACGTGTGCTTTCGATCTGTCAAATTTTTCTTTAGCCATAACGTTAATTTTTTTGTTAGTTAGAGATTATATTAGTTTTTAAACATTTTTTACATTTGTCAGAGCCAATGACGGGACTTGAACCCGTGACCTCGTCCTTACCAAGGACGCACTCTGCCAGCTGAGCTACATCGGCAAAAAAAGAGCGGAAAACGGGACTCAAACCCGCGACCCTCAGCTTGGAAGGCTAATGCTCTATCAACTGAGCTATTTCCGCAATTTTGTGGGCAGTGATGGATTCGAACCACCGAAGTCGAAAGACAGCTGAG
>JAAYPI010000034.1 GCA_012519885.1 Bacteroidales bacterium | reverse complement strand
GAATGAAAACATTTAAAGACCGTGTGGTCTTTTGCCGTTGGCACCCAGGGAGAACATAAATCAGTGATGGTCGTTGCATTGTCCCATTCACTTTCTTCAATGTTCCCGTCCACTTGAATTTCCGAAGCTCGGTGTTCAATTAGCAATATGTCCGGTTTCGTGTCCCGACAACCCTGTCCACACGATACCAGAACAAGTAAACTGATCCCAAAATAAATATTTCGCATCGATCTCATAATATTTGCACGAAACTTAATTAAGTAGGTTTCGCATCTATTTTACTTGAACTTCATCATATCTGCCAATTGCAAAAAATAATCGTTCGACCAAATTTCCAATTCTTTCGTACTTTTTATAAAACGCTCAACATCCTCTTTCACTATTTTAATATCTGTTGTGGCAAGCCGCTCTTTTAGCTGATGTATAAATTCTTCCCTGCTCATTTCGATACCCTCAGATTGTCTGATTCGTTCTTGCAAATGATTGAAATTAATTTTTACACCATTTCTAACAAACCATTCAAAATCGTACCAATCGCGTCCTTTTACCCGCTGTTTCCATTTCCTGAAAACAATCGCGTGCATTTTTCCGGCATAAAGATCCGATAAAACAAAACAACGTGTCATAAATGAGTAAGGGAGTAACAATAATTTTTGTTCAGTATCAAATTTGATAGCTGGGTCAATATCCACTTCTATTTTGATTTTGACGGATTTTTTAGTTTGAAATTTCAAATCGTAAATCGCTGTATTGTCTTTTAAAAAAGCGGACTCTATCCGCCCGAATGATTTTTTTTCTTTCTTTGAAATAACAACATCCTTTCCCACAGCATTAAATTCATTGATGATTGACGGGAAATAATCTTCGAGCCGGAAATCAATGTCGGATGCAATGAGTGAAAAATCCATGTCTTCTGAAAAACGTTTCAACCCGTGAAAAATCCGCATACAGGTGCCGCCGTAAAAAGCTGCCTTGTTGAAAAATCCGCCACGATAGAGTCCTGCAAGCGTAATCTCCTGCATCACTTCATAAGTGGCACTTGTCAGTTCGCTTTGTTTTTCTATCTCGTAGCGAGCCAACATTTGATTGAATATACTCATCGCTTCAACAATTTTATAAGGTTGTTTATCTCGGTTTTTTTCTTACTTACATACGCGCATTGCTTAAAGATGGTTTCATCCATTTTATAAAATTCATCCATATCAAAGCGTATATCTTCCTCCAGATAGGTTTCCATGTTTTTTACAAACCGAAGCCGCAATCTGGGCGTGTAAACAATTAAATCACACAACGCTTTTTCGGGCGAAGCTATCAGGTAAGCATAATCATCTTCTACAACTTGACGGATACCGATTGAATAATAATCGGAAGCACAATGAAGGTATTCATAACGTCCGGTGCTGTTTTCGTATAATTTTGATGCCCTGAATGTTAGTGAGGTTGTCGTATGAACGGATTCGGGAATAAGTCCATAGTGACGAAGCGCGGTTTGCATCGACACATAAGAGGGACCATAAAGATGATTAGCAATTAATTCCACCGAGAGTAATCGTTCAGAAACCGTTGGAGAAACAACGTATAATCCCTTTTTCAGCCTTATTAAGCTACCCTTTTGTTCAAGTTTTGTAATTTTCTTTTGAGGATGTTTGTAAGGCGTGAAAAGAGTTTCCAATATTCCCACACCTATCGGAACAATTCCAAATTGCTTTAATTCTTTCATCGTGTAAAAATAGTCTTCTTTTTGATAGATAACGCATTTTTCTTTCGTTTTCTATCAAAAAAGTGGCGATTATTTTGTTTAAATATTACTTACGCGAGTAATTTTCTATGTTGCCTCCCAAAAAATATCCTTCCCACCAACCACATATTTCAAATAGTTTCGACTGCTGATAAATATGTGGCTTTAAAATTTATATGATATTTATTGAGATCGGGAGTTGGGCTAAAGAATATCTCAACCCTGTCTCCTTATGTAACCACAAATTCATCTTTGGGGTCTTTACAGGTAATAGTTTTGTCAATCACGCTGAAATAGAAATTAAAATATTGCCCGGAATGAAAACATTTAAAGACCGTGTGGTCTTTTGCCGTTGGCACCCAGGGAGAACATAAATCAGTGATGGTCGTTGCATTGTCCCATTCACTTTCTTCAATGTTCCCGTCCACTTGAATTTCCGAAG
>JAAYPI010000211.1 GCA_012519885.1 Bacteroidales bacterium | reverse complement strand
AGATAATTTTTGATTTTCATTTAATAATTGATTTTTAGATTTAAGAATGATTTTATCATTAATTTTTCTTTTTTTATCTATTTCATCAACAATAATTAACCCAGTACCATAAACTTCTCCAGTTCTAATTGGTGAAGTTCCTTCAAGTAAATCACCTTGCGAAGAAGATATTGCAAAGACCACTCCATTGCTTGATTGAGTTGTTTGAGTTGCCACCCACCAATTAATTAAATACTTACCAGGATCTTCAATCGTAATAATGCCAGTAGCGTCATCGTAACTAACATTACCTGAAGTTGTGACTGTTGTATCAAATACTACATTTGAACCAACTGCTGCCGAGCCGCTGTTTTGTCTTTCAATTTGAAGTGAAATGCCATCCATAATTTTCCCCCTTTCGATTATCGCTTATATATGAACAATAAAATTAAAGTAAATATGAAAGAGGTATTGATAGTACCACTAATTTATATGGTAACGAATTAGTGAAACCTAAAACTTATACATTGAAACGTAAGATAAATAAAGAAATATAAAAAAACCCTTGATTGACAAGGGTTTTTGATTACTAATTTGGAGCGAATGAGGGGAACTTACCGAACACCTTTTAATATATTTTTAAATATCATAAATAAAAAAATAATGTAATTATATAAAAAAATTGCAAAAACATTTAAAATAAACTAAAAAAATGCTAAACTATATTATAGAGAAGGTAGGTGTTGTTATATGAATACAACAATTTATTTAGTAAGACATTCTGAGCCATTTAAAATTCATCGTGGTATTGAAGAAGTTGAGGAAGATATTCTATTTGCAAATATAAAGGCGCCTTTATCCATCAATGGCGAAAAATTAGCGGAAATTAAAAGTCAAAATAAAGAGTTTGAGAACATAGATGTTGTATGGTCTAGTGATTATGTAAGAACTATGAGTACCGCAAAATATTTTGCTTATAGAAATAATTTAAAGGTTAATATTTCTGATAAATTTGGTGAAAGAAAACATGGTATATCGTCTTGGAATGAGTTGCCGTGTGATTTTGAAACTCACCAATTTATAGATGAAAACTATAAAATAGGTAGTGGAGAATCACAAAAAGAAGTAAGAGAAAGAATATATAATAAACTAATAAATGTTATTGAAGATAATAAAGGTAAAAGAATATTAATTGTTGGTCATAGTACTGCTACTGCCTATTTGCTAGGTAAGTGGTGTGAAATAAGTTATGATGGAGATTATAAGTTTAATAATCAAGTATTCTTTGATGGTAAATGGGATTATTTAGAAACATTTAAATTAACTTTTGATGATAAGAATAATTTAATAGATATAAAAAATATTTGAGTTACCTAGTGATTAATAAATTAAGTTTAATTGATTAACAAATTTGAATTTAAATAATTGTTAATCTTTTTTTATTTATTGCTGGACTTTATTAAAAGCATGCGGTATCTTTGGTGTGAAGTTAATTATTAACTTCAGGAGGTGAATAATATTAACAACGGTGCAAGGTTAGAGTGAATATGGGTTCGATTCCCCTCATTTCTGCAATAAAAAAATCCTTGATTTACAAGGATTACATTACATATGGAGCGGATGATGGGAATCGAACCCACGTATTCAGCTTGGAAGGCTGAGGTTCTACCATTAAACTACATCCGCAATTAAGTAGGCAAGTATAATTATACTATTTTTTTGAAAAAAGTCAATAGTTT
>JAAYPI010000197.1 GCA_012519885.1 Bacteroidales bacterium | reverse complement strand
CTTCCTGATTCTGAAAATCCTGTTAATGTTGTGTCATCATATTCAAAATCTTCCGCTACCCATACTTCTTCACCTGTAAATATTCCTATTATACTATCTTCTATAGGTGATGCTAATACGGGTATCAGAGTTGAAAATGATATAATAAATATAAGCATAAAAATTATAAATTTTTTTGTGTTTTTGTTGTTTGTTATTTCATCTTTCTTAAACAAATTTATCACTCCTTTATCTTGTGTAAAAACATACCATAACAATAACTTAAATAAGAAAGGCAAGATACCTCACCTTTCTTACTTGTTCATACCTTAAGCCCGGTTTTAAATAAAGGATGTTTTCCTCATTAATTTTCAAAACTGGGCTTGTAATACTTTTCTGTATTTCCACACATATTACAGTTTCATTGCATTCGATAATAGTGGTTTAATATATATGTTATATCTATATGTAGGCATCCTATTCATTTAATTATCCCTTTACATTTGAATAAATATATTTGAACACCTACTTTAAATAAAGGATATCATATATCCAGATACTAGTTAAATTGGAATATATTATACATTACAATAAGATGATAGAATAAATCTATAACAGAATGAACGCCCAATATTTTTGCAAGATTTGGCAGTCTTAATGTGTTTATATCTTTTTCGACCCTAGATTCAAACCTGTACTCAAATGTATACTTTCCCCATTTTTCCATTTTTCGTTAGTGTATAATATTTGTAGGCAAAAAGGCATAAAAAGGAAGGAAACCCCGGAGGGCCCTTCCCTATACATGAATCATCCATTATAATGTAATTGTCGAAAAAACATTGAAATGGGGGATAACATGTATACCATAAGTTTAAACAATAATAAATTAGATTTCAAGGCCTTAGAGCAAAAGATTTATCAGATTATCTGCGAAATAGCATGCGATGTCTTAAAAGATGTGTTAGAGAAACTGGACAAAATGCTTATGGCAACAAGAGATATAGATAAATACCGGCACAAAGGAATAAAGAATACCCACATCAATACAGTAATGGGCATTATAGAATATGGCAGAAGAATTTACGAGTGTTACGATAAGGATGGGAAAAAACAATATATATATTTATTGGACCGGTACCTGAACAATGAAGCTGTTGGCCATGTTTCTACGAATCTGGCTGAAAAGATAGTTGAAAGAGCATTGGAAGAATCATATCGAAAAACTGCACAGGCAATGGAAAGCACAACCAATGCAAGTCTGAGCCATACCACAGCATGGAACGTTATTCAGAAAATCGGAGAAAAATTAAAAGAAAAAGAAGAACAGCTTGTCAATAAATATGAAAAGGGTAGGCTAAGCGGCAAGCGTGAAATAGATGTATTGTTTCAAGAAGCAGACGGTGTTTGGCTGTCTATGCAGGGCAAGGACAGACCTAAAAAAGGCAGGAAAAAGGAAATGAAAATTGCCGTTAACTATGAAGGTTTTAAGAAAAGGGAAGGCCAAAAGAAGGGATATCAAGTTTATAACAAGACCGTCTGCGCCGGATTCCACAAAAGTCACGATTTCAAAAAGTTGTGGGAGGCCAAAGTAGCCGAACAATACAACGTAGATGAGATCAAAGCAAGAATTATCAACGGAGACGGCGACCCCTGGATTAAGCCCGATCCGGGCTGGGACAATATCCATTTCCAGCTGGATCCCTTTCATATTTCCCGCGAAGTTTTAAGAAAGGTGCCCGATAAAAAACAAGCCGGAAGATTAAATAAACTGCTGAGAGCCGGTAAGATAGAAGAATCATTTAAGTATCTAACCGACTTGTTGATAGAATATACAAACGATGAAGATGAATTTAAAAAATTGGAGAAATTATATAATTATTTAAATAATAATCAAGAAGGACTCATACCATATATGCTAAGAAACCTAGAGCTGCCCAAGCTGCCTGACGGAATAATATACAGAGGCATGGGCACCATGGAAAGCAATGTATGCATTGTGATTACCCTGCGAATGAAAAACCGAAAGATGAGCTGGTCTGAAAAAGGTGGCAACAACCTGGCCAGACTATTAACCGCCAGGGCTGATGGTTCTCTTTATGAGCAGCTGGACAGGATATTCGATGATACAGTATCTGATGATATGTTAGAAGATATGATAGTAGTAATACAGTTATCAGCTGCACAGGCCAACAAAAAGCCTAAAAAGAGCAACATCTATCCCATGCGCAGCGCTCCTGTGCCCTATGAAGGACAGCCCCTCACAGAAGGCAGGAAAGCCATCAGAAACCTTGTTGAGAACAGAATTGCCGGAGACCTTAACTTTTTGTATTAGTGCTTATGTAAATGATAAAACAGATGCAATTTTGATGTGTTTTTATTAAAAATGAATATTCCAGCACAAAGAAATCCACATCCCGAAGTTAAGCAAACCAAGCATCCGGCATGAAAACCAATTAGCGTTTATGCCGTGAAAGCCTCTTGACAATGAGTGCCGGCATGGTAGGCTAATGCGCCGGGTATCAATCATGCTTGCATGAGGGATGGCCCTGATGCCTGAATACATGCCGGTAGAGGCTCGTTGTCAAGAGGATCATGGAATAAATGTGGCGCAAATATCTTTATTGTCGGAACAGCAGTTTCATTATGACTGAAATTGTAGTTGTCAACAACCGGGCAAGTGGTATGATTTCATTTGAAGCACCTAAAAATTGTAAGTAGGTGAATGGATGAATTTATTAGGGGGAAACGTGCCAACGAATACTTGACACATACGGAATCAAGGCTTGTGTTGTGTAATCTCTAAAATTAATATATAATTATGGTAAATATAAGAAACGGTAAAAAATTGGGGGGAGAGATATGGCAAAT
>JAAYPI010000033.1 GCA_012519885.1 Bacteroidales bacterium | reverse complement strand
TTGCACCATGTGAAGTATATAGAAGACCGGCGATTACGCCGGTCGATTTGTTTCCTTGAACGTCCGTTTTCGGGAAAAATGCCAAAAATCCATTGATATGTTCCCGTAAACGTAAGGTTCAAAAAATCAGCCCAAGACATCAATCCACCCCGCTCGTTGCATGTGGAAACTGTGCTTCTGATAACCAGCAATTCCAACGGTTTGAAAGTTTAGGGTATGTGCTCTGGGCAAATCTGGGGCAAAAAATATTTTTTATCATTGGAAACTAGCCGTTTTTCTGACCTCCTGTTATAAATTTTTTTTATATTTATACAGAAGTCTTCCATGTTATGCGTTAATTTCAATGGTTATATTGATTAATAATCTCGGGCAAATTTTTAGCATTTACTTGCTATAAATTTGCCCGTTTATTATTGTGAATACAACAAGGTTCCCGGGATCCAACAGCAATCTCCGATTGCGTTGTTGGGTGGGGTTCTTATTTCGCCATCAAATCATTAATAAAGTTTTCTAATTCAGCTGCTGATTTCTTTTCTATGGCATCTAATGAATGTATGTATGACTCCATTGTTGTTCTAGCATTAGAGTGTCTCATTCTCTTAGCAACTGTTTGAACATCCACATTAGCACCAATTAAAAGTGTTGCATGTAAATGTCTCAAATCATGGAATCTAATTTGAGTTAAGTTATTGTTTTCTAATACTCTGGCAAATCTTTTGCTTAGGCAATGCTTTGTTATATGATTTCTAGTTATATGTGACCAAAATATTTGCTTGGATATTGGTATATAAGGTAATTCTGTGATATATTCTTTCAATACATCCATTACAAATTCTGGTGCATATATAATACTATTTGAAGACTTTGTCTTAGTTGTTATAACATCTTCCTTTATGGTTCCATCAGTTTGCCGTTTTTCACCGATCTGTTTATTAACATTAATTGTATTATTCTTAAAGTCGATATCATCAGTAGTTAGAGCTCTTATTTCTGAATTTCTTAAACCACAGCATATAGCTAAATAAAATGCTGCCTTATGCATTAAATTAGTTTCTTGATCGAATATTTCAAATAGTTTTCCTATTTCATGCATGGGCATAAGCTCAGTTCCGCCTTTCCGTTCCCTTGCAGGTTTCCTAACATGTCCACAGGGTGATGAATTAATTAGGCCCCATTCCTCAGCTAGTGAAAATATCTTAGTTAATACACCTACAATACCATTTACAGTATTAGGTTTTAAATTGGTGTTTAATCTATTTGTGAACTTTTGAATGTCAATAGGTTTTATGGATGAAATTTTTATTTTTCCGAAATAGGGTACAATATGATTATTCAAGATATTTTTATAATTGTTTTGTGTAGATACTTTACATTCTATTTTAAAATATTCATCATAACATAATTGTGCTAAATCAAAGAACTTCATATTTTCATCTGTACCAATTTTGCCTCTCTCAATATCAACTTTAAATTCATCATGAGCACTTTTAACTTCTCTTGGAATTATTGGTTTGTCTTTAGAATTAAATAAAGGAGCAATAGAAGAAAAATAATTTGTTGAATAATTTTTCCCTTCATAAGTAATTCTAAAACGCCACTTTTTTTCACTTCTATATTCAATACTCATAAATCTTCACCCTTCCAATTTATTGTAAATTTATTATAGTCATTTATTGTAGCACATAATGTTTACAATGGAAGTGGGAATTTAATAAATTTTGAGGGTACTTGTAATGTTAAAAGTTTTGTTATAAAATAGAATGTGATAAACGCAATGTAATTTTATATACGCGTTTATAGAAAAACTGTCAGGTAAATAATATTAAAAGGGAGGGTGATATTAACTAATAAGTGATTGAGCAAGTAGGAGGATGACTATGAATTCGCAAGCTCTATGCTTGCAAACAGAAAATTAGAAGCATTCTAATTTTCAGGAGGATGATTATGAATTTTTGCAAGCATATTGCTTGCTTTATATAGAAACATATAAGTAGTTTCTAGTTTTACGGAGGATGATTATGAACAAGTAACAATAGTTATTTGCTATAAGCAAATAGCTATTGTTACATATCATTTAAAACTAAGAAGCTACTTTTTTATTATTTATTTTTTGTTAAAGAAAAGTGGTTTCTTAAAAGAATACTACTTTTTTTATTTGTAAAAAGGTAGAAAAGTCTAATGAATTTTGGAGGCATAGATGCTAGAGGAAACTATAAAAGAAATGGTAAAGGCTGCAGTTTTAGAAGCTTTAAGTGAAATTGAATTTACCAGGACTACAGAAGTTAATAATGATGTGATGACAACGAAACAGCTGGCAGAATATTTGCAGTGCTCTATTCCATGGCTAACAAAAAATATTACTAAACTAAATATTCCCCATAGATCTATGGGGAAGGTGTATCGCTTTAAAAAGGACGAAATAGATAATTGGTTAGCTAACAGGGAACAAAGCAAAAGTAATAAAATATATAGAAATTCTGTTATCAGTAAAAATACAGAAATGAAAATTGTTTAAAATTCCATATGGATAATAGAGACAATATGAATGAAAACAAAACAACTGATTTCTATATAATAGTGCAAAATAAAAGTATTAATACGCTAACTAAAACTAAAACTTCAAATCTAAACTATGAACAAATTGGACGTATAGGTGATGCAGTAATAAATTGTGGCAATGATTTTAAATTAACAATTAAAAATTATGCGACTTATATAGATGGTAAATTATGTGTAACTAAGGGCGGTTTAAAAACTTTGGATTTTATGTTTTTAGATATTCTTTTAATAAAATTTGCACAGACAAAAGAATTAAATATTAAATTAAAATTAAAAGAATATATGAAAATGCGAGGGTTAAAAGATACAAAAACTGCACGGAAGCAGGTTATTGACAGCATTGAGGCTTTAAGCAGAATAACCTATGATGCACGAGAAAACATTAAAGGTAAATGGATATATAGCGGTACGATATCTATTTTTGGAGGTAGTGGCTATATTAAAAATGGGACAATCCATTTTAACTTTAACGCTGATTTTTACAATCTTTTATTAAATTATAGCGTCATGAATTATTCAGGTAGTACCTTAAAAATGGATCCAAGAACTAATGGATACTATTTTAGTAGATTCATTGATGAAAATTATAGGATTAATGAAGGAAAAAGCAGGGTTAACAAAATCAGCATAAGAAGTTTATTAAGCAAAACACCAAGCTTACCAACAGTAGATGATGTTTTAAGTAAAGATAAACATATTAAAGATAGAATAATTGTTCCATTTTTTAGAGATTTAGATAGACTTATACATATAAAGTATAAGGTCCTCAATCAAAATAAAGAGGAAGTAAAATATCCAGAAAATATGCGATATGAGGAGTTTATTAATTGTACATTAGTAATTGATTATAATAATTATCCTAAAAATGAAAATAAGAATTTCTATAAAAGGAACA
>JAAYPI010000032.1 GCA_012519885.1 Bacteroidales bacterium | reverse complement strand
GATTTAGAACATCACATGAAATTCAAAAAGTAGAACAATTAGACCAAGAAGATTTAATTCCTTTAATTGATCAAGAAGCATTACAAGCATTCCGTAAAAGAGCGTTAAATCCAGAAAGTCCAGTATTACGTGGTACTGCTCAAAATCCAGATATTTATTTTCAAGCACGTGAGGCTTGTAATCCTTTTTATGATGCAATTCCTGCTGTTGTAGAAGATTATATGGCACAACTTTCAGCAATAACTGGACGTAATTATGGATTATTTGATTATTATGGTTCACAAGATGCTGAGAGAATTATTGTAGCAATGGGTTCAGCAACAGAGGCTATTCGCGAAGGAATTGATTATTTAGTAGCAAAAGGAGAGAAGGTAGGTCTTATTTCAGTGCATTTATATCGTCCATTCTCTGCTAAACATTTTCTATCGGTAATGCCAAGCACAGTAAAAAGAATTGCTGTACTTGACAGAACAAAAGAACCTGGAGCTGGAGGAGAACCGTTGTATTTAGATGTGAAAGATGTATTGTATGGACAAAAAAATCAACCTCTTGTTGTAGGAGGTAGATACGGATTGTCGTCTAAAGATTTTACTCCATCACAAGTATTTGCTATTTATGAAAATTTGGCATTGCCAGAACCTAAGAATCACTTTACAGTAGGTATTGTAGATGATGTAACCTTTACATCTTTACCAATGAAAGAAGAATTTTCATTGGCAGACGCTGGTACTTACGAAGCTAAATTTTATGTATTAGGAGCAGACGGTACGGTAGGTGCAAATAAAAATTCTATCAAAATTATTGGAGATAATACAAATAAATATTGTCAAGCATATTTTGCATACGACTCTAAAAAATCAGGAGGTTTTACTTGTTCTCATCTTCGTTTTGGAGATACACCTATCCGTTCTACTTATTTAGTAAATACACCAGACTTTGTAGCATGTCATGTGCAAGCTTATTTAAAATTGTATGATGTAACCAAAGGGTTGAAAAAGAATGGGACATTTTTGTTGAATACAGTTTGGACACCAGAAGAGGTTAAAAAGAATTTACCTGATAATGTAAAAAAATATTTAGCTAAAAATAACATTACTTTGTATATTATTGATGCTACAAATATTGCTTTAGAACTTGGTTTAGGCAATAGGACTAAT
Organism: Bacteroidales bacterium; assembly: GCA_012519885.1. Lineage (GTDB taxonomy): Bacteria > Bacteroidota > Bacteroidia > Bacteroidales > Paludibacteraceae > JAAYPI01. The sequence continues at coordinate 9,944 of JAAYPI010000032.1, read as the reverse complement.
ACTATTTTACAATCGGCTTTCTTTAAAATTACCAATGTGATTCCTTATGAATTAGCGGTAGAAAAATTAAAATATGCTATTAACAAGTCATATGGAAAAAAAGGAGAAGAAATTGTAAATATGAATTATGCTGCCGTGGATAAAGGTGGTGAATATGTAAAAGTAGATGTTCCTGCTGAGTGGGCAAATATTGCTTTGGAAAGTGACTTGTCTACTACTACTGTGCCAGAATTTATTCAAAAAGTTGTTCGTCCAATTAATGCACAAGATGGAGATAGTCTTCCAGTTTCGTCATTTACAGGAAGAGAAGATGGTACATGGAATCAAGGTACAGCAAAATACGAAAAACGTGGTGTGGCAGCCTCTGTACCTGTATGGGATGCGGAAAATTGTATTCAATGTAATCAATGTGCTTATGTGTGTCCTCATGCCGCTATTCGTCCGTTTGTGTTAGATGAAGCAGAGCAAGCTAAAGCACCATTTAAAGAGATGCTTAAAGCAAATGGTAAGCAATTTGCAGGTATGGCATTTCGTATACAAGTTGATGTATTAGACTGTATGGGATGTAATAACTGTGTGGATGTGTGCCCAGGAAATAAAGGAAACAAGGCTCTTGAATTGGTAGCGATTGAAACACAATATCCAAATCAGGACAATTGGGATTTCTGTATGAACGAAGTAAGTTCGAAACAACATTTGGTGGATGTAAAAGCCAACGTAAAGAATTCACAATTAGCAACTCCTTTATTTGAATCATCTGGAGCTTGTGCTGGTTGTGGCGAAACTCCTTATGTAAAATTGGTAACACAATTGTATGGAGAAAGACAAATGGTGGCAAATGCTACAGGTTGTAGCTCTATTTATTCTGCATCAGCGCCTTCTACTCCTTATACAACAACCCCAGAAGGAAGAGGTCCAGCATGGGCAAATTCATTGTTTGAAGATAATGCTGAATTTGGTTTAGGTATGGTGTTTGCAGAAGAACATATGCGTGCACGCATCGTACGTATTATGAATGAAGCGATAGCTAGCGATTGTTGTCCAAATGAAATTAAAGATTTATTTAAAGAATGGCTTGAAAATAGATTAGATGAACAAAAGTCTAAAGAATTACAAAAACAAATAACTCCATTAGTTAAAGCAAGTACATGTTCTCATTGTCAACAAATTGCTACAATGACACAGTATTTAGTTAAACAATCGCAATGGATTATAGGTGGTGATGGTTGGGCTTACGATATCGGTTTTGGTGGATTAGATCACGTGATTGCATCAGGAAAAAATGTTAACATTTTGGTGCTTGATACCGAAATTTACTCTAATACTGGTGGACAAGCTTCTAAATCAACTCCAGTTGGAGCGGTAGCTAAATTTGCTGCATCAGGTAAAAAAGTACGTAAAAAAGATTTAGGTTTAATGGCAGCCACTTATGGTTATGTGTATGTAGCACAAGTAGCCATGGGAGCTAATCAGGCACAAACCTTGAAAGCTATTAGAGAGGCAGAGGCTTATGATGGACCATCTCTTGTAATTGCGTATTCCCCATGTATTAGTCACGGTATTGCTGCAGGTATGGGCAAAGCTCAAGAAGAGCAAAAACGTGCTGTTGAATGTGGTTACTGGCACTTATATCGATATAATCCAGATATGGAACTTGAGGGCAAAAACCCAATGCAATTAGATTCTAAAGAACCAGATTGGAGCAAATTCCAAGATTTCTTAAAAGGAGAGGTTCGTTACACATCATTGTTGAAACAATTCCCTCAGGAAGCAAAAGAACTATTTGAGGCTGCTGAAAATAATGCTAAATGGCGTTATAATTCATATAAACGTATGGCAAATCAACAATGGAATGTTGAGTAACTAGAGAAATGATTGTAAAATGCAAGGAGAGTATATGGAGTAAAAAACATATACTCTCCTTTTTTATTAAAATATCTAAAAATAAACATAGCTACTACATATATTTTTGTAATTTTGATTATTTATTAATTTAAAAATAGATAGAATATGGATTCAGTAGCAAAAGTATTAGATGTGATAAAAAAAGCATCAGAACCTGTAAATGCAACAAAAGTAGTAGAATTATCTGGTTTAGATAAGAAAGAAGTAGATAAGGCAATGAAGACATTAAAAGATGCTGGGCATATCGTGTCTCCAAAGCGTTGTTATTGGAGTGCTAAATAGCTCAATCATAACATTACAATAGTATGTCTCACCACCACCACCATCATCATTCACCAATAGTAGAGTCTTCTTTTTCGTTAGGGAAAGCTTTCTTTTTTGCCATTGTGCTGAATGTATTATTTGTAGTTGCTGAATTTGCCACTGGTTTTATCTATAATTCAATAGGATTAATATCAGATGCAGCACATAATTTGGGAGATGTGGCTAGTTTGTTGTTAGCTTGGTTGGCATTTAAATTGGCAAAGGTGTCAACAAAAACAAACTATACATATGGTTTTAAAAAAAGCACCATACTCGTGGCACTTACGAATGCTATAATTTTGTTGTTTACGGTGGGAGTTATTATTGTTAAAAGCATTTCAAAATTTTATTATCCAAGTCCTGTAGAAGGAGGTGTGATTGCCTGGGTTGCTGGAGTAGGGGTTGTTATTAATTTAGCAACAGCTTTTCTTTTTATTCGCGATAAGGAAAAAGATTTGAATGTAAAGGGAGCTTATTTGCATATGATGGCGGATGCTATTGTATCTGTTGGGGTTGTCGTTTCGGGGATCACCATTCTATTCACTGGATGGAATTTTCTTGATCCTATAATAGGTTTGCTGATAGCTGTTGTTATTTTATTTTCAACGTGGAATTTATTGCGTGATAGCATCCGCTTATCTTTAGATGGAGTTCCGTCTAGCGTAGATATAGAAGAAATTAAATCGGTGATTCTTCAACATCCAGCTGTGGAAAGTATTCATCATTTGCATATTTGGGCAATAAGTACAACTGAAACTGCTTTGACTGTGCATGTTGTGTTACGTAATTTAGAAACAATGAAAATTAGTAAGCAAGAGTTAAAGAAAATCTTGGCAGCACATTTAATTAGTCATGCAACAATAGAAATAGAAACTGCAGATGGTATGTGTGGAGAATTATGTTAAACCCTTTATTCTTTTACAGATATTTTAAATATAATTGAGGTTGAGGTAGTTACCTTGTATCTGTCATCAAGTCTATACCCAATTATCCATACAATATTTCCGTTTGATTCGATTATCCAACATTTTTCTTTTTCCCATGTAGGTATTTTGTTGTCAACAAAAAAATCGCTTACTTTTTTACTTTGTTTCATTCCTAAAGGATAAAATCGCTCCCCTTTTTTCCATCTCCTAATTGTAAGAGGAAATTTTAGCAAAGAATAATCAATGCAAGCACAGGTTGACTTTTTGGATAAATGAAAACTCGCATCGTTTCGTAAGATGTTTATATTCAGTTTGATAGGAAATTCTATTGATGAATCAGACTGTTGGATATAATAGGTATGTGTATCATTCTTTTCTTTAATGGGAGTTAAAAAAATAAAATCTCTGTCTATGAGGAGTTTATGTGTTGGTGACAGGTACTCTTTTCCGCTATTTGCTACATTATTGAGTATTGATGCACATAGTTTAGGTGAAAAATTATACGTTTTGAGAGCTTCATATAGCACAGTGTCTGCATGTTCTTCTTTTAGTAACTGATTTATAGAGATTTTAACTTGATTATTTGAGCTTGATTCAATAATATCTTTTAGCTTCAACTCAATGTAGCTATTATAAATAGTAGCAGATGTTGTTAAATTGTGGATAGTGCCCTGCATTGTGTTTATAAAAGAAGGGTTTATCTCTTCTATTTGGGGAATAAGAATATTTCTTATTTTATTGCGAGTATATATATTTTCTACATTACTTGAGTCAGTAATAAAATGCAAGTGTTTTTTCTGTAAAAAATCTTCAATCTCTTTTCTATTAACGCATAATAAAGGACGAATAATATGTCCATTTATGGGCTTGATACCTGTTAATCCATTTATACCTGTTCCATTGATTAAGTTTATGAGAATGGTTTCAATAGAATCATTGAAGTGATGAGCTATTGCAATGGCTTCGGCTTGATAGTGTAATCGAAGAGTTTCAAACCAGCCGTAGCGAAGTTCTCTCGCTGCCATTTCAATAGAAATTTTATTGTCTTGAGCATGTTTTTTTGTGTCAAAGTGTTTGACTAAACAGGGTAAATTATTGGTGCGACAATAATCAACAACAAAACTTTCATCTGCATCCGACTCCTTTTGGCGTAATGTAAAATTACAATGAGCCACCACACAATTGTATCCGATTTCTTTGAGAATATAGAGTAATGCCATAGAATCGGCTCCTCCACTTACCCCAACTATAACAGTAGCTGCAGGAGAGAGTAATTTGTGTGTATGTATGTAGTGTGTTACTAGATGTATCATATGCTATATATGCAAAAGTACGATATATTTTTTACGTTTTTGGAGGAATAATAAAAAAAATGCTTAATTATTTGATAAATTGAAATAACTCTGTTATTTTTGCACAAAGTAACATTATTGTGCAATGAGTAGAACTAGAGTTATACATACAACCATTACGTCAACTAGGGAGTTATTGTTAGAGGTTGCCAGGCAATTGTTTGCTAAAGTTGGCTTTACGAATACTACTATGAATGATATTGCTAAAGCGGCTAAACGGGGAAGGCGAACCTTATACGTTTATTTTAAAAGCAAGGAAGATGTTTATTATGCAGTAGTAGAACAGGAAATGTATAAATTGCTGGATGCTTTGGAGTTAGTAGCAAATTCTGCCGAACCTCCTCAAAATAAATTGATTGATTATATCTATACACGATTAGATAAAACCAGAGAGGTTGTTAAAAATAACGGTACACTGAGAGCTGATTTTTTTAGTGATTATAAAACGGTGGAAATGGTACGTAAAAAAATGGAAATCAAAGAACATGAATTACTAAAGAAAATTCTTAAAGAAGGTGTTGATGCTGGAATCTTTTATGTTAGAAGTATTGATTTTGCTGCTTTTTTAGTATTGAATGCAATTAGAGGATTAGAGCTACCCTATATGAAACAGTCTGTAGCTGATAGAATAAACGATAGCAGGGAAGATATCGTTCGTGTGTTGTTTCATGGGTTATTGAAGTAGCCTGTTACTTATTCCAATGAATGACTTTTTTCTCCGTTGCTTTTTCCACACTAAGTTCGGTAGTATTTCGTTTTTTCAACCCAGTGCTATTTTCTCTGACCTCTGCATAATCAACATATAGGGTGCTATTGCCAGGAATTTTAAACCCAATTTGTGAGCCATACATGTTAATAATCTCATCTAAATCGTTGTGATAGATAAAGGTGTCGTTGATATAATAGTACAACATATTATTGTATTTACGTATAGCAAATGTGTTGAATTCGTTAGGATGTAAAATTTCTGTATATAAATCAATAAATGGACCTAAACATTCGGACTCTCCTATATACATATGATTATTTCCTTTTTGGTAAAAATAATGAAGAGAAGTTGGCGTATTCCCATCGTTAAATGAGCCACAAACAAGTCCAAATGAGTCATCAAGACCTGCTGATGCTTTGAGTCGAACCTCTATGTAAAAATCATTGCTTGTATTCAGAGTACCTTTGTTTAATACATAAAAAGCCTGAGAAGTTTTGGTGGTAAATGTATATGCTCCATTTTCAATGGAACTTTCGTATAAACTATTGGAGCCTATTGTCCAATCTGAACCACTAGAAAAATCTTGTTGTAGAATGACGTTTTCGTCGATATTATCAAATTGAGGGATGAGTGTACTCCATGCTGGCGTATCGTTGGTGCGAGTAAATAGTTCTTCGATATAGTATGCTTTTCTAAAACCTCTATAATTGATGTTAGAGGCTCTGTCGTTTGGGAGTTTATCACCACACATAATTGTTTTCCAATCTCCATTTGCTAATACAGTATTATCGTGCATACGTTGCAAAAATCCATGCCCTAATTCATGAAACAGTAGGTTTTCTTTAATATCATGTGCATTCTTTGTATTACTAGCCGATGCCCAGTATTCTCTATCAATTTCAATTAAAATAGGATTTCTTTTGTAATAAGCTAAGCCTGCAATATTGTTGTCTAAATCAGCAAAACGTACAATTAGTCCTTTGTCATCAAAATTATATCCATATTTTTTGGCGTCTGTTTTAAACTTATCTACATAAGGTTGAAATTCAGACGGAACGTTATAGGTTTTTATATTCCATTCTTCGCATGAAGAAAAGAGTATTATGACCAAAACGAAAAAGAAAGCATTACGCATTATTTTTTTAGCTTAAAGTAATTTACAAATGTAAGTTCTTTTTTTATGTATTAACTGTCAAATATTCTCTTTTTTATTAAAAAAAAGCAAAAAATACTTTGATTTTAGAATTTCTATTAGAAAAAAGACGTACATTGCGTTTGTTTAATTTAAATAACTATATTATATGGCAAAAATACTTTTTAAAGGCGGAGAGGTAAATACCAATGGAGATTTACCTAAAGTAGGTTCAGTAGCACCTAATTTTACCTTAGTGAATACAGGCTTAGCAGATGTTTCGTTAGCAGATTACAAAGGAAAGAATGTAGTTTTGAGTATCAATCCCAGTTTGGATACGTCTGTATGTGCAGCTACTGCACGCAAATTTAACACCACCTTGTCGCAATTAGCGAATACAGTGGTGTTGTACATCACCAAAGATTTACCTTTTGCACACAATCGTTTTTGTACAACAGAAGGCATTGAGAATGTGGTTACTTTATCCGATTATCGTAATCCTGAGTTTGCTACAACGTATGGCGTGTTAGTACAAGATGGAGCCTTAAAAGGTTTAATGGCACGTGCTATCGTAGTTATTAATCCACAAGGAGTGGTTACGTATACAGAGATGGTTCCAGAAATTACCACCGAACCTAATTACGACAATGTAATTGCTGCTTTAAAATAACAGCACTCAATTGTCTGAAAATAAAAAGAGAAGCTTTATGCTTCTCTTTTTATTTTACCACCTAACTGGTTGATGCGTAATTCTATATCCTCGTATCCCCTGTCTATTTGTTCAATATTGTGTATTACGCTTGTTCCTTCGGCACTCATTGCTGCTATTAGCAAGGCTATGCCAGCACGAATATCAGGCGAACTCATTACCGCCTTGCGTAACCTGAAATTTTCTCCCAATCCTATAATTGTAGCTCTATGCGGATCGCATAAGATGATTTGAGCACCCATGTCAATGAGTTTATCTACAAAAAATAGGCGACTTTCGAACATTTTTTGATGTATCAAAACACTCCCTTTGGCTTTGGTGGCTACTACCAATAATACACTAAGCAAGTCGGGTGTTAATCCGGGCCAAGGAGCATCGGCTAAGGTCATGATAGAGCCATCGATATACGATTCGATTGTAAATCCCGATTGCTTTGGCACGATAATATCATCACCGCTTACTTCGATGTTTATGCCTAATTTGCGAAAACTATCAGGGATGATACCCAGGTTTTCGTATGATACATTTTTAATTGTGATAGAAGAGTTGGTCATAGCCGCCATACCGATAAAACTACCAATTTCAATCATATCGGGTAATATGGTATGTTCGCAACCACCCAATGATTCAACGCCCTCAATTGTAAGCAAGTTAGAGCCAATACCACTTATTTTTGCTCCCATGGCATTTAGCATCTTACATAATTGTTGCAAATACGGTTCGCATGCCGCATTGTAGATAGTCGTTTTGCCTTGAGCTAATACGGCAGCCATTAGAATGTTAGCAGTACCTGTTACCGAAGCTTCTTCTAATAACATGTATGTTCCTTGTAGCTTTTTGGCTTCAATTTTGTAGAGTTGATGAGTAGGGTCGTACGTAAACTCGGCTCCCAATTTTTGTATGCCAACAAAATGTGTATCCAACCGCCTACGACCAATTTTATCGCCACCTGGTTTGGGTATTATGGCATAACCAAAACGAGCCACTAGTGGACCTACCAACATTACTGAGCCTCTAAGTGCACTGCTTTGTTTGTAATAGGCTGTACTTGTAAAAAAATCAATATCAATCGCGTCAGCCTGAAAAGAGTAGGTATGCTTACTTATTTTTTCAACACGTACACCAATGTTTTTTAGTAAATCTATTAAGTTGTTTACATCCAAAATACTAGGGATATTATGAATGGTAACTTTTTGTTTTGTTAGCAATGTGGCACATATCACTTGTAGTGCTTCATTCTTAGCTCCTTGCGGCGTTATTTCTCCCGACAAAGAATGTCCTCCTTCTATTACAAAAGATGCCATAGACTTACTTTTTAATTTTTTTATGCGGTATGTTTTGTTTGCTTTTATTCACTTTGTTTTGAGCCAGTATCTCTTTGGATTCTTTGAGTTTGAGCGATTCGCTCGTATAGATTAATTGCCCATTAGAGAGTTCTTTCAAATCTTCGTATATTTTCTCATCATCTACCCCTTCTTTGTTCCATGTTAAGAAACTTTTTTTCATGTAGTTGGCAATCAGCTCAATAAAACGTTTTTTGTCATCGCCTTCAGGATATTCAATGGCTTTTTTTACCATAGTATCTACGGTTTTACCGTAATGGCGGTATTTTATATGTATGCTAGGATACGGAATTCGCTCTGGTTTTGTATTCAGTATTTCTTGTTTTGGCACTTCGTATGGGTAGTCAATATCCAATGTAAAGTTCGACATAATAGCCAAATGATCCCAAAGTTTGTGTTTAAAATCATTTACATCACGAAGATGAGGAAACAGTTTACCCATAATGGCAATGATGCTATGTACACAGCGTGTGCGTTCGGCTTTGTCCTCAATCGTTAATGCGTGATTGACCATTTGTTGAATATTACGACCATATTCGGGCAAGATTAATTTCTCTTTCTCTGTGTAATACTCCATTGCAGTATCGTAAGTTGTTGTCATATAATTTTACTAAGCTAATTTGTTTTTAGGAATAGAAGTCATAAATTCTTTTAGGTAAAATGGTTCAAAGTAAGCCATATCTTCAAATTGTTGTTGTTGAAAAGCCTCCTCAGCAAGCACAATCATACTCGAAGCCAAAGGCGTTTGATGTGGCAAAAACTGTATGTTTGGATGTTGCACAATGCCTATTGATTTTTCGGCTCCGTTGCCAAAAATATATACTTTTTTATCGTGCAAGGTTTCGAATGTGTCGGCATGTAGCACTTCAGCCCATGTTGGTTTCAGTATATTTAATCGTGCATCAAAAAAAGCCGTATATACCTCCATTCGTCTGGCATCAATCATTGGGCATAAAATTGCATCGTGTTCAATCGAATGATTGGCTACTACCCCTTGTGCCAGTATTTTTAAGCTATTGATAGCAATAAGAGGAATAGAAAAGCCATAACACAATCCTTTAGCCATTGACACCCCAATGCGTAACCCCGTGTAGGAACCTGGTCCGCTACTTACAGCAACCGCGTCGAGTTGCAGATGTTGTTTTTTTGCTTCTTGCAGAGCTTTTTGTACAAAAACACCCAGTAACTCACTGTGATTTTGCCCTTTATCATCAACTACTTCATATACAATTTTTCCGTTTTCGGATAAGCAGACAGAACAAACAGTAGTAGAGGTTTCAAGATGCAATAGTATCGGCATATCATGTCTTTTGTAACGTACAAAGGTACAATTTTTTAGCTGAATTATATCGATTGGAGCTAAATTATTTGATTAATTACATATATATGGCTGTTTTTACTGATAAAAGCAGTATTTTTGCGTTTGTTAATTAAAAAAAAGATTAGTATGATTCAATCGATGACGGGATACGGGAAGGCTGTAAGTGAGTACGAAAACAAAAAAATTGTAGCCGAAATTAAATCGCTCAATAGTAAACAATTAGACCTTTCTACACGCGTGTCTT
>JAAYPI010000031.1 GCA_012519885.1 Bacteroidales bacterium | reverse complement strand
TTCTTGTATAAGATAGCAAATGATGATGGTTTTACACCAAATTCATTTCCTTTAAAATTTCGTTGGTTTTGCGAACAGCTACTGCACTGGCAGCAAATTTTTCTTTTTCTTCTTCGCTTAATTCAAGTTCAACAATTTTTTCAACCCCATTTTTTCCTAAGATTACAGGCACACCAATCATTATATCGGTAAGACCATATTCTCCATTTAAGGCCACAGAACAAGGTATTAATTTTTTCTGGTCGCGCAAAATCGCCTCTACTACTATAGCTGATGCTGCACCAGGAGCCATCCATGCTGATGTGCCTAATAAGCCTGTTAGTGTAGCTCCACCTACCATTGTTGCTTTTGCTATTTCTTGTAATTTTTCTTTGCTTAACAATTTGCTTACTGGAACGCCTTTATACGTAGCTAAACTGGTAAGTGGCACCATTGTAGTATCGCCATGTCCTCCAATTACCATCCCTTGCACATCGTTGGCATTACATTGCAATGCTTGGCTCAAATAATACGTAAAACGTGAACTATCTAATGCTCCTCCCATGCCTATAATTCTGTTTGAAGGTAATCCTAATATTTTCATTGCCAAGCAAGCCATCGTATCCATCGGATTTGAAACGATAATTAATATTGCATTGGGAGAATATTCTAAGATGCTTTGTGATACACTTTTAACAATACCGGCATTAATACCTATTAAATCTTCTCTTGTCATTCCTGGTTTACGAGGTACACCAGAGGTTATTACCACCACGTCTGAATCTGCTGTTTGGGCATAATCGTTGGTACAACCTTTTACTACCGTATCAAAACCCATTAGTTGGGCTGTTTGCATAATATCCATGGCTTTCCCTTCAGCCACACCCTCTTTCACATCTAGCAAAACGACTTCGCTTGCTACTTCATTAATTGCTAATACATTAGCACAGGTTGCCCCTACATTTCCTGCTCCTACAACGGTTACTTTCGACTTCATTATTTGTATTTTTAAAAAGTGGTGATTTTACTGCCCACAAAATTACAATTTTTTCTTTCATATCAAAGAAAGAAGAGAATAAATCAGCACTTCCTTAACAAAAAAATAACATTTTTTACACCCTGTTTTCAACAATAAAAGACAGGAACACTTAAATTTACAAAAAACGAAGCTATTTTTCATAGCATACTAGCATAATTTGTGTACTTTTGTACCGAAAATGGGATATACTATGCAATTTAAACGAGTGCTTACCTGTATAATCGGGTTGTCGATTATGCTTATTTTTAGCCAGTGTTCAACAAAAAACAACACATGGTTGTCTCGTAATTTTCAGTCTTTTTCCACACGCTATAATGTTTATTTCAATGCCAATGAAAGCTATAAAAAGGGAATAGAAAAAATTGCTTCAGGACACAAAGATTCCTACACCGAAATATTGCCCATTTTTCCAATCAGCGTGCATACAAATGCCTCTTTTGCTACCAACGAAATGGCTATCAGCATAGAAAAAAGCGAAAAAGCCATAAAAAACCACTCCATAAAACGCAAGCCAAAACGCAATCCATCCAAATTACAAGACCCATCCTATCAGGCTTTTCTGAATCAATCAGAATACAATCCAATGGTGGAACAATCTTGGCTTTTAATTGGAAAATCACAATTCCATCAAGCTGATTTTATGGCAGCTAATGCCACTTTTTTGTATATTATCCGTAATTATATTCATAACCAAGAATTGGTTACAGCAGCAACAATATGGTTGGCTCGTAGCTATGGTGAAGTCGGTTGGTTTTATGAGGCAGAAGACCTGATGAATAAGCTTGACGAAGGAGGGTTTAGTCCGACAACAAATTTATTGTTTGTGTATGTAAAAGCGGATTTACTACTCAAACAAAAACGATACCAAGAAGCCGTCCCTTTTTTAGAATCAGCTTATAATGCTGAAAAAAAACAACAGCAACAAGCTCGCTTAGGATTTATCTTGGGACAAATTTACGAAAAAGAACAGCAATATGACAAAGCATTTACGTATTACAACTACGTACTGAAAAAAAATCCTCCGTATGAAATGGCGTTTAATGCCAACTTGAAGAAAACTCAATCGTACCAAGGAAAAGATTACGAAAAAATGATTAAAGATGTAACTAAATTAGCATCCAATGAACGTAATTATGAATACTTAGATCAGCTATATACGGCAATAGCAAAACTTTATCAACGAAACGGAAAAACGACTAAGGCAATAGAATACTACCAACTTGCAATAGAAAAAAGCACACGCAATGGCATGGATAAAGCAGAAGCTCTTTTGTCTCTTGGACAGCTATACATCAACAACAAAGAATACGTAAAAGCACAACCTTTGATAAATGAGGCTGTACCTATCTTGCCTTCCTCATATTCTAACTATCGTTCGTGGCGTACAATATCCGAAAATCTGAACGAACTTGCTTTACACCACAATCGAATAGTACTAGAAGACAGCCTCCAAAAATTGGCACAATTACCTGAAATTGAACGCATAAAACGGATACAAGAAGTAATAAAAGTAGAACAAGAAGCTCAAGAAAAATTAAAAGAAAAGATTGACAAAGAGGCAAAACAACAAGAAGAACGCGAACGCAATGCATTTTCTACTCTTCCCTCCCTCGCTTTAGGGGAAATTGGAGATAAATCATGGTATTTTTACAACCCCACATTAATCGGAAGAGGAAAAATAGAATTTCAACGTACCTGGGGAAATAGGATACTAGAGGATAACTGGCGAAGAAAAAACAAAACAGCAGTATTAAATGATAGGCAAGAAACAATAGATGAAGTTGTTCAAAAGATAGAACCCTCGTCAACAACAGAAAATGTAACACAACAACCAGACTCCATATCACCTACAGACAAACAAATAGCGAAGTATTTACAACAGATACCGCTTTCAGTGGCACAAAAAGAAAATTCTGATAATGCCATTATGGAAAGTTTATACAATCTTGTGTACATATACAAAGAAAAAGTACCTGATTATGAATTGGCTCAACAAACATATGCTGAATTAATCGAACGATTTCCTTCGTCCTCTTTCATTGCCGAAGCAACATTTAATATGTTTCAATTACATAGTAAAGAACAAAACTTGTTAGAGGCAGAAAGAAGCAAACAATATATTTTAGCGAATTTCCCAACTTCAACCTATGCTGTTTTTTTGCAAAATCCAGAGGAGCTCAACACCCTAACACAATTACGAAAAGAAGAAGAAAAACTCTATGCTGAAACATACGAAGCATTTCTGAAGAATGATTATGCTATAGTTGCCTTAAACTTGGAAAAAGCACAAAAAGAATTTCCTTTTTCTAAACTTACGCCAAAGTTTCGCTTTTTAGAGGCATTAAGCACTAGTAAAAAGAAAGGGAAAGATGCTTTTAAAACAAGCCTTGAACTTATCGTAAAGGACTATCCTGACAGTGAAATTACACCAATGGCAAAAGATATGATAGCCCTAATGAAACAAGGACAAGAGCCCCAATCCTCTCTTTCGCACAGCAACTTGCTCGCCGAACGCACTAGCGTAGTAACGGAACAGGTATTTGCAGAAAACATTGCCAAAGCAGGTTTTGTATACGAACCACAGGACAACCATTTATTTGTATTAATAGTTAACACAGATTCAATTACCCGAAATACTCTTATTTTTAATATAGCATCGTATAACTTTACTCGTTTTTTAATTAAAGAATTGGATATTCAAGTAAAAGAATTAGACGATGTAAGTGTTGCAATTGCCATTAGTGGATTAGATAATTTATCTGAAGCTATATGGTACCAAAAAACACTGTTAGCAGATAGTACTGTTACAAAACAATTACAAAAAACCGATTACAAAGGTTTTGTAATTTCTGAATATAATTTTTCTTCTGTTACAAATACAGAATCATTGGAACGTTATTTTGAATTTTATCGTACCAATAACCTACAAATTACAGAGCCTAATACCATCAAGCAATTAGAGCAAGAATCGGGGTTTGTAAAAGGTAACGCCGAATAACAGTTCAGCAAATTCGACATGTAAAAGAGCTGGTTTTTCCCCGAACAAAATCGTCACAAGTCCGTAATCATTCCGTAACAAGAACGCAACACCCAGTTTTTACCTTTGCGGTTGTAAAATAGATTCGTTTATCAAAAACGACCTATACCTAAACTTAACTGCAATATGACAAAACACATTTTTTCGCCGAAACGATACCTATCATCATTCCTATTTGTTTTTTTCTTTTTTTTATCCATAGTCATAAGTTTTGCTCAAAGTATTACTGGAACTGTTATTGATAAAAAAACAAAAGAAACACTTCCTGGAGCCTATATTACCGTAATTGGATTAAATCAAGGTACTGTAACCGATATGGATGGAAACTTTGATTTACCCATTCAACGGGGACGATATTCCTTGCTCATTTCGTATGTATCGTACGAAAGCAAAAAGATTGAAAACATACAAGTAGATGGTTCTAAGCCTATCGTATTGAATGTAGAACTAGAGGAAGCAGGGGTAAACCTACAAACAGTGGAAGTGGTAGTACGTCAACGAACAGACACCGATTTAGCTCTAAACAGAAACATTAAGGCTTCTTTGCAAGTTGTGAGTGGAGTTTCATCGCAACAAATCTCCAAAACGGTTGACCGAGATGCGTCTGAAGTAGTAAAGCGAGTACCTGGTGTTACTATTATGGGCGACCGATTTGTGGTAATACGTGGATTGAACCAACGCTATAACAATGTATGGCTCAACAATGCTGCTACACCTTCGAGCGAAGCAGATAGCAGGGCATTTTCGTTTGATATACTCCCAAGCTCGTTAATAGATAATATGCTTGTGTATAAATCGCCTGCACCTGAAATACCTGCCGATTTTTCGGGCGGTTTTATCAAGATTTTAACCAAAATTGTACCTGAAAATAATCGCTTAACTCTCAGTTACAGTACTGCTTACCAACACAATACTACTTTTCAGACTTTTTTAAGTAATTCTCGCTCTGCAACCGATTATGTTGCATTGGGTGCAAGTACGCGGAGTTTGCCAAACGATTTTCCAGCATCATTAGAACAATTGTCAAAAACCGACAAGGTAACTTACACAAAAACAATAAACGAAGGGTGGACAAACAAAAGTATAACCGCCATACCTGACCAACGTTTTTCTGCAGTATATAACTCATCATTTTATCTAGGAGATGCCCAAGTAAATAATATAACATCATTTAATTATAGCAATACCTATAAATCATACGAAACCATCAATAAACGTTTTGGAATTTATCAAATTGCTACAGATCAACCATCTTTGAGCAAAGATTTTACGGAAGATCACTATACTAATGACAGTAAATTTGGGGTACTATCCAATTTTTCTATTACACAAGGAAGTGCCAACAGATATGAATTTAGAAACTTTTTTAACCAAATAGGTAAGCAACGCGTTGTTTACCGCGAAGGGGCTGATTACGGAAATAATTACCGTATAAAAGAAACGGAAATGTTGTATATGAGTCGTAGTGTATACTCTGGACAGTTAGGAGGTTTTCACACCTTGAATACCGAACATAAAAAACTAGATTGGACAGTAGGCTATTCTTATGCAAACAGATTTGAACCCGACAGAAAAGTGATTACAGCAAGGCTAAATAACACTCCTACAAGCCAATACTATGGTCAATATAGAGTTGAAGACAATGATATCATGCGTAATTTTCAATCTTTATATGAAAATTTAATGTCAGGGGGAGCTAATTATAATTATCAAGCAACCATTCATTCGTGGAAACCTAGCCTAAAAATAGGGGTATACTCAGAATTTAAAAACAGAATATTTTCTGCCCGTAATTTTATTTACGATTTTAATATGATGAGTGGAACGCTGCCACAAAACTATAAATACCTTCCTATTGAAGAAATGTTTGCTGAACAATATATAAAAGCCGATGGTGTTGTACTCAAAGAAAACACAAATAAATCCGACTCGTATGATGCAAGTAGTTTTTTAACAGCCACTTATATAGGAGCCAACCTTCCTATCGGAGCTCTTACTATGTATATGGGCATACGTGCGGAAAACAATTGGACCCAACTAAATGGATATGAATCTGATGGATTAAAACCCGTGGAAGTAAATAAATCTACCTTGGATATTTTTCCTTCAATTAATATGAGCTATAATTTGAATGACAAAAACATCTTTCGATTAGCTTACGGAAGTTCTATCAACCGACCAGAGTTTAGGGAAATCGCACCTTACGTATATTACGATTTTGAAGCATTTTCGTTCTACGAAGGAAATCCAAACCTGAAAGATGCTCATATTCAAAATATCGATTTTAGGTATGAGCTATATCCTACACCAAATGAAACAGTGTCCCTTAGCTTTTTTTATAAATCTTTTCAAAACCCAATCGGATTAACCTATTTTGAGGTGGGAGGACAATACCAATTTACCTACACCAACGCTCTATCAGCTCAAAGTATTGGTTCTGAAATTGAAATCAAAAAGAATTTAGATTTTATTGGGCTAAATAATCTACACATACTTATGAATGGGTCTATTATTAAAAGTAATGTGTTTTTTGCACCAGGAAGCATCAATAGAGACCGTCCTATAGAGGGGCAATCACCCTATTTACTCAATGCAGGCTTATTTTACGAACATGATAAACTTGGACTAAATGCCTCTATCCTATATAACGTCATTGGTAAACGAATTACGGCAATTGGGGTAACTGCTCAAAATATTAACGAAGATATACCTGACGTATACGAAATGCCACGTAATTTATTAGATATAAGCATTGGTAAAAAAATCGGCACCAAAGGAGAAATTAAGCTTGGCATCAAAGATGCATTGAGTGCTCCTGTTGTGTATAAACAATTTCCACGTTTTGAAACAAATGGGAAACAAGAAACACGCGAACAAATTACCCGAAGCTACACTCCTGGAGTAAATATAAATCTTGGTATATCGTATAAGTTGTAAACAATAACGACACAATAATGACACCAAAACGTAATGATTATGTATTCATTCGGTAACATTTACATCTTTACTTTGCACACGAAATTAGAAACTAAACTTTATTAAGTATGAAAAAGAAAATTTTTAACGTTATTAACCTTGTAATTGCAAGTGTTATACTTTCTAGCTTTTTTGCTTGTTCAACTACCGACCCTAAAGAACCAGAACCTACGACACCAACTGAGGTAGTAACGATAGAAGGTGAAATTACTGAAGACCTTACATTAACTAGTAACAAACAATATCTATTAAAGGGATTTGTATATGTTACAAATAGTGCTGAACTTACCATTGAACCAGGAACGATTATAAAAGGAGATAAAGCCTCAAAAGCAACTTTAGTAATTGAACGTGGTGGAAAAATTTGGGCACAAGGAACCAAAAATAGCCCTATTGTTTTTACATCAAACCAACCAAAAGGCGAACGTAGTTATGGCGACTGGGGAGGTATTGTTATTTGTGGTAATGCAAAAGTGAATACTGCTACAGGTACAGCAAAAATTGAAGGCGGTCCACGTAGTGAGTATGGAGGCTTAGATAATAACGACAATTCTGGAGCATTAGAATATGTCCGCATTGAATTTTCTGGAGTAGAATATGCCACCGATAATGAAATTAATGGATTAACCTTAGGGGGAGTTGGTAGTGCTACTATTCTTCGACATATACAAGTATCCTATTGTGGCGACGACTCTTATGAATTCTTTGGAGGTACCGTTAATGCAAAATACTTAGTAGCATTTCGTGGATGGGACGATGAATTTGATACCGATAACGGTTTTTCTGGAAAACTTCAATTCTTAGTAGGCTTGAGAGATCCAAATGTAGCCGATAAATCAAAATCAAATGGTTTTGAGTCAGACAACGACGCTTCTGGTAGTAGCAATGCTCCTTTTACAAGTCCAATATTCTCCAATGTAAGTTTATTTGGACCCTACACAACCCTATCAGATGTAGTTGAACCTCAAGGCGGAAATGGAGACTTTCAAGCAGCTATGCACTTGAGAAGAAATACTAAACTAAAAGTGTATAACTCTGTGTTGGCAGGATGGCCAAATGGTTTATTTATTGAAAACGGAGGAAAAGGGGACGCTCAAGGAAATGCAACCAATGGAGACTTAGTTGTTGCTAACAGTATTCTGGCAGGAATAAAAACCAAAAACTTTATGGAAGACTCAAAAGGCACTGCCGATTTTAACAAAAACTATTGGGAAAAAGAAGAGCAACATAATAGTGTGCTGACAACCAATGCCGATTTAAAACTGAACAATCCATTTAGTTTACCAAATCCAAACTTTACTGCTTTGGCAAATAGCCCTGTGCTTGATGCTGCAAGCTTTGAATATAGCCCAATCAAAGATGATACATTTTTCGAAAAAGTAAGCTTTGTAGGAGCATTTGGCACTGAAGATTGGACACAAGGATGGACAAATTGGGATCCCCAAAACACTGATTACTAATTTTTAACTCACTAACAAAGCTACCTGCTATTGCTAACAGGTAGCTTTTTGCTATATTTGTATAAACAAAAAACGATACGTATTATGAAACGACTACTCTTCATTGTTATTTTGCCAATCATTTCTCTATTTGCTTTTGCACAGCCAACTAAGTCAACAATAGTAGTAAGCGAGGGACTCTATTTTACCGATGCAACCCAAAAAAAACTATTTTCTGGAGACTACAGAGAATACTACGCCAATGCTGCCTTAAAAGTAGAAATGCGTATTGTAGATGGTAAACCAGATGGATCGTATGTCGTATATTTTTCGAATGGTAAACCCCAAGAGGTGCGCTCCTATAGCAAGGGGAAATTGCATGGAACATGGCGTACCTACAACGAGGCTGCCCTGCTCATAGCCGAAGCCCAATACCTGAATGACCAAAAACACGGAAAATGGAAAATCTGGGATGATAATGGTATCCTTCGTTACGAAATGAACTATACAAATGGTAAAAAAACAGGCATTTGGTATATGTGGGACGACAAAGGGAAATTAGTATCCAAAAAAATGTATAAATAAAAATGTAATAATTTGTTATCTGTTTTGTAACAGACTCGTAACAATATAAGCGTTACTTTGCACTGTAATTAATAACAGAATAATATATATAACATGAAAAGAGTTATTTTTCCAATAATCGTTTTAATTGGTATTTTTGCTGGAATCACAGTAATACAAGCAAAATTAATTGAAACACGTAATGTAAACCTTAGCAAACAAACCTTAACCATTAAGGGAATAGTTGCCGACGAAACAAACGAAACTCTTGCAGGAGCAGCAATTGCGGTAAATGGTCAAATAGTATACACCGACTTAGATGGCAATTTTACCCTAGCAAACCTAGGTGGTAGCAAATGCGAACTTACAGTGAGTATGATTTCGTACGAAACACAAACCATCGAAATGGATTTGGCTAAAAATAAAGATGTAGCTATTGTATTGAAAAAAAGATAAAGGGTATTGATTGATAAAAGGATAAAGAGCGATGAAAAAATTTTTTCATCGCTCTTTATCCTTTTTACCTAAAAGTTAACCTGCAAATTAACCAAACCACAAAGCTTAGCCGCTCCACCTTCAGCTGATTGCCATATTCTAAGATTTGGCGAAAGTTGGACATATTTATTTATACTATATTGAACACCCAATACTCCTAACTGACCGTCTTTAGCTAGGTTATACTCATTACTCGAAAATAAGTAATCCCAACGACCATAAAGCTGAAATTGTTTTGGTAATACAACTGTACTATATACCGAATAGCCATATTGATGATTGCCTCTTGTTCTATCCACATTATACAATGTATTATATTCGGCTCCTAGTGTGATATTTTGTAAGCTAATTCCTGCAAACAAACCTACATTTTCTTGTGTGGCTCCTATAGCTCCAGTAGCTACATCATTTCTATCATAATACGCACGCAACAAAATCCATTCTGAAGGTGAAATAAGTACTCCTCCTCCGTAACGCAATGCATCATCTTTGTTTACTTTTTTGTAGCCTTCTCCATTAATAACTGTTGCATCTATCGTTATCAAATCTGATATTTTGTAACTTGCAGCAATCCCCAAATCAGCACTGGAACCAAATTTATACTCATCTTGAAACGATTTAAGTAAATAGCGGTAACCCCAAAACTTTTCTTGAACAGCAAATTGAATAGTGCTAATCATACCCGCATTGAATGTTACATTCCCAGCTTGCCATTTAATTTCTGCATTTTTTACATACGCCACCATTTCTAAGTCAGAACCAGGAACTTTGGGATCTCCTATATCAAAACGTACGCGACCAGATAAGTTTTCACTTAATACAAAGGATGTGCCCAAATAAACTCTTTCTAAATTAAAACCTATTTTATTATTCGGATCTGCTATTCCCGTTTTAAAATTACTAAATAGAGTAATGGTAGGTTTTGCACTCATTTTAAAAGGGACAGACTCTTGTGCATGAGACACTGCTAAAAAAGCAAAAAATACGAATGTAGCTAAAATTGATTTTTTCATATCCTGATAATTATTTATTTCGTAGGCAAAAGTATATAAAGTTTTTTTATCTTGTTACACAATTGTTACACGCACCATTCTATCCTTTCAAATCTTAACATCTTCGTAACATTTCCGCAACATTTCCGCAACAAGTTAGTTGTTTCTTTGCATTGTAAACTTTTTATTCATATTTAATTAAACATTTAGCAACAGAAAACATGAAAAAACTAGTATTTTTATTGAGCACTGTTACAGTTTTGTTAAGCAGCTGTAACACCGAAACAGTAGAGCTTGCAGGAGCTGGAGCAACCTTTCCTGTTCCATATTATAATGTAGCCTTTGAAGCCTACAAAGCAGAAACAGGAAATATTGTATCATACGGAGGAATTGGTAGTGGCGGTGGAATTCGCAGTATTACCGAAGGAATCGTTGACTTCGCTGGAACAGATGCATTTTTGAACGACGAAAGAATGGCTGAAATTGACGAAGTAATACACATACCTACATGTATGGGTGCTGTGGTGTTATCATATAATTTAGAAGGCGTCTCAAAATTAAATCTTACAGGAGAAATTATTGCCAATATCTACGTAGGAA
>JAAYPI010000030.1 GCA_012519885.1 Bacteroidales bacterium | reverse complement strand
TCAATAATTAAGAATTGAGAATTAAGAATTTTTTAGTTTAGATGAATT
The DNA here is from genome assembly GCA_012519885.1 of Bacteroidales bacterium. Taxonomy (GTDB): domain Bacteria; phylum Bacteroidota; class Bacteroidia; order Bacteroidales; family Paludibacteraceae; genus JAAYPI01. Next base: position 1,591 of record JAAYPI010000030.1, on the reverse strand, counting down.
TTTTGTATTTGTTTAATTTAAATATACATACATTAGTTTTTATTGAAAAAACGTTCTATTAAAATAACATCTTTTTTTAAAGTTTGAATAAAGAATAAATTAAAAAGAAAAAAAAACAAATTTTATTTGTTTAGTTCATACAAATATTATACTTTTGTTTTGTAAAATATATGTTATGAGCAACATAGCGGGAGACCTAACGCTTGAACACTCCTGAAAACAAAGTAGAGCAACCAAAATATTTACAAAATGAAAAAAATTAAATTAATTGTAGCCGCATTATTATTATTAACATCATCAGTAAACGCCCAAATCACATTGGAAAACACCTATAATGTTGTATCTTCTTCGTCGTCGCTAACTACTGTTCAATTGTCAAATTCAGGATATAAGTTTGTTTTAACAGAACCAACCACGTTTCAAGTTAAACTGTACAATACCAATCATAGTATTTGGAAGACAATTAATGTGCCTACAATTTCTGGATTTACTTGGCTTGGTGTTTACAATATATCCGAAGGATTGTTTAATACTGACAATCAAGTAGAATGTGTTGCCTGTTATGCCAATCATTCCACAACACCTAGTCAGTATTACACAAAAGTTATCGATGAAAATGGAACAGTCATTAAGGATATTCCAAACCGTATTTACGCTGGAGTTCGAGCAACATCATCTAACACGTTCAAATTGATTGTGAATGACAATAATAATATGATTAGGGATGTTTACAGTTTGCCAGGAACTTCAAGTAATTTAGGTTTACCAAATGGCGGAGTTGAAGGACAAGTTGGTATTTCCTATCCCAACCCGACAAATCAGTTCATTACACTTCCTTATGATTTAAATGGAACAAGTTCAACGGCAGTATTGAAAATCTATAATGTAAATGGTCAAATTATCGAATCGTTCAATATAGACAATTCATTTAATAGCATACTCCTTGATGTATCGAATTACGCATCAGGCACATACCGATACAATATCAATGTAAATGGTGTAGAATCAAGTTCTAACTCATTTATTAAACAATAATATGGATGCAATCAATGTAATTCCTGAAAAATGGCGTCGAGATTCAAATTACCCAATCCGAGTCTTGTATGATGATGGAGAATATTCGGTAGTTTGGGGGAAATTTGAAGATTCAAGAGCACTTGGTGTTCGATGGAATGGTGGAAGTGGAATTGGTTACCCTGCCCAAGGAAGTAATCCTACTTGGTATGTAGAGCCTGATTTTATTGCTATCGGAATTTTAAATCATCTACATTCACAGGCCTTAGCTTCAAATAATCCTGCATTTAATCTTGATAATATTTTGTATGCAATAAACGAACTGTCAAATAAAATGAGAAATTAATGCTCATAACAGCAAATAAAAGCAAGCGGCTGAACGTGCATAAATGTTAGCCGCCTGCTTCTATTTGCAAACCGTCAGACTGTCTAAAAACCCTATCCCCCCAATTATATTAACATGCTGATTGTTAATATCTTATTTGTTTTTTTATTTACATAATTAACTAACTATCAGCACTTTCCTAACCAAATTTTTTAATCTGAAAAACCTAATACTAATTTGCTTTCTATTATA
>JAAYPI010000006.1 GCA_012519885.1 Bacteroidales bacterium | reverse complement strand
CTCCGCCTTCATTTTGCGGAGTAATCTATGGAAATTGAACCCGGCTACAGCCATCAATGCATTGATGGCTGTAGCCGGGTTCAATTTCCATAGATTACTCCGCAAAATGAAGGCGGAGGTTATTTTTTTCTTTTTTCAGATTCAGAAAATTCTCACCCCCTAACCTTCTTTGGCTCCTAAACTTATACTGATGTCTTATATTCCCTCACTGAAAGTGAGTTGTTAAGGATTGACTAAGTTAGGAAAATATCTCGCAACTGGATGATATGTATTGGTCACTGCAGTTGGAGATATGCCAAATTATATTAAAGAAAGATGGTGAGAATTGTTTTTTATTAAAGTCAAATTTACTTTAAGACTTCGCGTCAAAGATAGAAATAATACTTAATGATTACGAACAAGCTTTAAATGTAGATAGAAAGGGCAAGGAGTTGCAGAATATTGATTTTATTATGATTATCAAGCGCAGAGATTAAATGGTTATTTAGATAGTATTATGTTATAGAATATCATGAAAATTCTTTTCTCACATTACGGTATTATATATAAAGGTGGATTTAATCGAACTTTTAATTTGGCTAGAGGTATTGCAGCACTCGGACATGAAGTTGTTTTTTATACATGTCAAAATGGTTGGGAAAAGTTTCCTTTTAAAGAAGAAACCATTAATAATGTAAAAGTGTTTTCATTTCCTGATTTCTTACCATATAAGTTAGTTTCAAAAGGATTTGGTTTATTAAGTATTTTTTTAAAAATTTATAAATTACGAAAATTAAAAATAGATATTGCTCATTCAGATTCAGGTCATAGGCCTTCTGCTGGTTTACCGTGTTATTACGCAAAAAGAAAAAATAATGCTTTATATGTGTCTGAGTGGTGGGATTATTTTGGTAAAGGAGGTCAGCTAAAAACAAAACCATTTCTCTTTAGGTTATTATTAGGATGGTTCGAAAGCCGCTCAGAAATTAAAAATAAGAGAAAAGCTGATGCTATTATAGTATTATCAGAATTAATGAGAAAAAGAGCATTGGAATTTGGGATTGTTCCTCAAAAAATATATAAGCTCCATGGCGGCGCTAATATTATTAATCTAAAGAATGACAAAAGATATATATTTGAAAGAAATAATTATAAACTTTTACTTGGTTACATCGGATTAAGCGAAGGTGATATAGATGATATCATTGAGTTGTTAAAGATATTTAGGGATCCTCTTTTTTCTTCTGAGGTCTTATTTATTACGTATGGGTTTAAGTTTTCAGATAGTCAACTTGATAATTTTTTTCCATATAAAAATATATTTGAATTTGGTTGGATTGATTTTTTTAAAGAATCTGAAAAACTATTAATTCCAGATGTTTATATTTTAATAAAGGAAAATAATTTAGTTAATTGTTCTGGCTGGCCAAACAGGTTTGGGGATTACTTAGCATGTGGCAAGCCAATAATAGCTAATTTATATGGCGAATTGATTGAGTTCAATTCCAAATATCCTAATAGCATAATTCAAGTGGATAATAATGAAGAAAAAATAAAGTTAAAAATTTTAGAAATATTAAATGGTAATTTCGATCTGGAAAAAATAGGTATGAATAATTTAAATATTGCCAAGACCGATTATAGTTGGGATAAAAAGTCTCAAGATTTATTTGCAATTTATCAAGATTTGTTACAAAATAAAAAATAACCATAGACAGTGTATAAAGAAAAGGAAATAGGAGCTATAAAGAAGCTTGTAAATTACATCGAAAAACAAAATTTCAAAGGTTACGATCCTTATGACACATTAAACTCCTGGTTCCCATTTTATAAGTTGGGGAAATGGCCAGCTTTAATTGCTATTCAAATTCAAAAGCGAAACCCTATAAATATTCGCCCTATTTTAGGAATTAAAAAAGGTTGGAATCCTAAAGGCATGGGGTTATTTCTGAAAGCCTATTGTCTTTTGTATAGAAAGACAGGTAAAAGAGATTATTTGAATCATGCTGATTGGTTATTTGAATGGTTATTAAAAAATTACTCCGATGGTTATTCTGGAAAGTGTTGGGGATATAATTTTAATTGGGTGAATCCGGATGGATCATTGCCTGCTTTCGTACCTTCTGTAGTTGTTACTTCTTTTGTGATAGATGGTATTTATGAATATTTCAAAATTACAGGTAACCCTACGGCGGCAGAAGCTATTCACAGTGCAGCTAATTACATTAACAACGATATCCCAATTACCAAACTTTCAGAAGGTATTTCTTATGCCTATACGAATCAATCAAAGGGATGTTGTTATAATGCAAGTCTCCTTGCCGCTGAGATATTAGCAAAATCCGATTTTATAGGCAACAAGGCTGAATTTGGTGAACTAATAAAATTGACCGTAGATTTTGTCCTCTCGAAGCAAAAACCAGACGGAGAGTGGTGGTATAGTTATAATCCTGAAACGAATTCAGAAAGAAAACAAATTGATTTTCATCAGGGATTCGTATTGGTTTCTCTTAATAATTTGTTGGAACTAAGTATAGGTGAAGATGGATCAGTCAAACAAGCAATAGAGAAAGGTTTGCGGTATTATAAGAATAATCAATTTTATGAAAGTGGCAGATCATTATGGCGTATCCCTAAAAAGTGGCCAGTTGAAATACATAACCAGTCACAGGGTATAATCACATTCTCGAAATTAAGCAAGTTTGATACAAGTTATAGTGATTTTGCTAGTAAAATTGCAAACTGGACCATTGATAATATGCAGTCTCCCAAAGGTTATTTTTATTATCGAAAGAATCCATTTTTCATGAATAAAATATCGTATATACGTTGGTCGCAAGCGTGGATGATGTTGGCTTTGGCAGAAATTATCGGAAATCTTTAAAACTAATTAAAGAAAAAAAACCAAGCATTGAATTTTTTCGACAAATAAAGAAGAACCAATCATAAATCACACTTAACCAATCACAAATCACACTTCACACTTCATCAATCACACTTCACCAATCACCAATCACAACCTACATCTTGATAATGAATGCCAATGAATTAAAAAGGCGGACCAGCGATTTTGCCCATATGTGCGTAAAATTCGCGTTATCATTACCAAAAACACAGTTGGGTAATCACATTAGAGGCCAACTTATAAGATCTGCAACTTCTGTTGCTGCTAATTATAGAGCTGCTTGCAACGCTCAATCTAAATTATCATTTATAAGTAAAATGAGCATTGTTGTAGAAGAAGCTGATGAGTCAGAATTTTGGTTAGAATTTGCGCTTGAAGAGGGAATTGTTAATAAAGTTGATGCAGAAAAATTATTATATGAAGCCCATCAAATCGCTTCAATTTTCATTACAGCAAGACGAACATCACAACAAAAACTAAAAAGCCAAAGCAAAAAACCATAAATCTCAAATCACACTTCACACTTCACCAATCATCAATCGCATTTCACACTTCACCAATCGTCAATCACACTTCACACTTCACAAATCCCAAATCCCAAATGTCTTCTCACATTCCTGGAGCTATAATCATCGAAGGCCATGTACAAGGGTTATCCAATGCGCGAGCCTTGGGAGAGGTAGGAATTCCTGTATATGTTGTGGATAAAGTGAAATGCATTGCAAGTCATTCAAAATATTGCAAAAAATTCTTTTTATGTCCCGATTTTCAAACCGATGAATTTGCAGATTTTTTAATTACACTTGCTAAAAACGAAAATATCAGAGATTGGGTGCTTATACCCTCCAATGATCATGCTGTTTACACCCTATCGCGAAACAAGAAAAAATTACAGGGTTTTTATAAGGTTATTTCGCCAGACCTAAATATTGTTGAAAGAATTTATGATAAAAAACAATTGTTATTTCTGGCAGAGGAGTGCGGTGTCCCTGTTCCTAAAACAGTGTATTTTCAATCCAAGGATGACAGCATTCCCCATACGTTGACCTTTCCTGTTCTGACCAAGGGTAGGCACGGATTATCGTTTTATAAAAAATTGCATAAAAAGGCATTTTTAGCCAAAGATAAGGGAGAGCTTCAAGAGCAGCTATACCTTATTGCAGAAAGGTATGAGGTACATAAAACTTTTACCCAAGAGTTGATCCCTTTTGATGGATACAATAAAACTATTTCGTTTACTGCATTTAGTGTAAATGGCGAGATTAAAACTTATTGGATTGGCGAGAAAGTGCGTGAGCATCCATTGCGGTTTGGCACGGCCACTTTTGCACGAAGCATAAATAAAGCAGAGTTGGTAGAACCGAGTCATAAATTATTGAGTGCCTTAAACTACACCGGAGTTTGCGAGATTGAGTACCTGCTCGATCCGCGCGATGGCCTGTATAGGTTAATTGAGATTAATGCACGTACATGGCTCTGGGTAGGACTGGCAAAAGCATGTGGAGTGGATTATGCAAAATTGATTTATGATTTTGTTAATGGAAGAGAAATGGAATATCCAACGAATTACAAGGTAGGTTTGAACTGGATAAATCCGGTTACCGATTTTGTATTTTCCATGATTTCTCTAATAAGTGGCCAATTAAAGCTTAAAGCATATTTTTATTCTATTTTTAAAGCCCAAAAGGTCAATGCTCTTTTTGTCAAAAAGGACTTGGAGCCTGGGTATGCATATATTGTTAAGTTATTTTCTTTTATTAATAAAAGGTGAAATATCCCTATTCTTCGCCCAATCTCACACTGATTGACTTGGTTCATTCGCTTTTCTTTTCAAAAAGCAATGCCGAGCAAAGGTTAAAAACCTATTTTTCTAAACTTACTGGGAAAAAATATATTCTTTT
>JAAYPI010000029.1 GCA_012519885.1 Bacteroidales bacterium | reverse complement strand
TATCAACATATCTATCACCTTTTGTCATTTTTGTATTATGTTGTATAATTCGACATTCAGCATTGAAATTCCTGCCTCAAACTCACAATATTCAAGGTTTTCAAGGATCTTTTATCAGGTGAAACTAGTTAACATAAATTCCGAAAATCGGCTCCGATACGATACTATATTCAAAACATTTTTAGTCATAAGTAATTGTTTTGCTATAATTGACAAAGCTATCAATCACAGTCGAATTACTACTCTTTGCTGTATGTGTAAGTTTTAATCTATATTGGTATCCGCTTACTACATACCAATCTTTATATAAGGAAACAACTGTACTGTCTGAAGAATTCCAAGTCTTAATAGTTTCCCATTGACCGTCATATTGCTGAAGCTCTATGGTAAGCCCGGCAATGTATCCATACTGAACTTCGGTTTTGCCTTCACATGTTAATCTGCCACCTGAGTTTAAAATAAGATTGTTTTCACATCGAGTAATATAAAGAAAATAGGGTGAAATAGCATAAGTCTCAGATTTGATTTGGTTGTTTTGTTCAGCCGCAAATACAATAGATATGTCACTCAAACAAATTAGTATAACAATTACAGAAGTTATAACTTTACTGACAATTTTCTTCTCCATGAAAAAATCCTCCTTAAAATAGCTTTCACTAATAATAACCAATGTAAAGAGGATAATGGGGACAACTTTTATAAATACTTTTATTTATCAATATTTTCTGCTATTCTAACCATTTCATTTTCTTCAATTGTTCCACTTAATGAAAATGATAATTCTTCATCATGCCATACCAGTATATTAACATTGTTATTTGAACTGAAGAGTGCATCCTGTCCATTTATATTAGTTTTCTTAATTGAAGCACTTTCTGTATCTATTGCTAGTGTATTAGCAATATCACTCATAGAAAAAATGAAATAGTACTTTTCTCCCTTAAACACAAGACTGGCCATATTATTATTAGCGTCTTTCTTTTCAAGCATAAATCCTTCAGGTATGTAGCCAAGATTTATTCCATTAACAGCGTACGAATTTCCTTTTGCATTATTCTCTCCAAAGTTAATTTGTGAATGTGATTTATTCATTTCAATAATAAAGTTTAGAGCTTTGATGCGCCAAGCTTCCACACTGAATACAGTGATACTCAACACAATAATTACTGCTAGCAAAAAAACAGCCACACGCTTTGAGTGTCTGAGTATTATTTTTATCAATAATTTATTTCGCTCATTTCTAAAGATCTTCCGCATCGCAGTTTCATGTTCGCTTGAAAATTTAACGGTTTCCGGTTCGCTAAAATCTTTTCCAATATTTTCAGCTGCTATTGGAGCAGCCTCTGTAATTATACTATCTAACAATCTATCGAGAGTGCTATTATCGTTCATATATGGCCCTCCTTTTCCAATACGTTTGATAACATTTTTCTTGCTCTCGCTAATCTTTTCTTAACTGTTTCTTCTGGACAATCCAGCAGTTTTGAAATTTCTTCCCGACTGTATCCATAGGCATATTTTAACAGAATAGCATCTCTATAAATTGCACTTAACGATTCGATTGCTCTAGTAATTTGATTAACGCTATCCTTGTCTACCAAGATATCCAAAGGGTCATTGCATACATCAGCTGTATCGGCATCAATATTTTCAATGGTGCGATCGTGCTTGTTCAAATACAGGCTTCTATTGTAGATAGTTTTAGCTACATTCACACATATAATAACCATATAGTTTCGTGTTCGGGGACAATTATTTTCATCAATCTTATGTAGATTGTTAATTATTTTAATAAATGACTGCTGAACAGCATCTTCAGCAAGACGCCTATCCTGTAAGATTTTATATGCTTCGCTATACATCAGGCTGCGATATTGCTCATATAACCGTTCAATTTTAAATTGGTCATTTCTATTCTCTGAAAAGAGTACAGACATGGTTCACCTCGTATTCTTCAGCAGCGTTTTATGATAATGATATTATTGTAGCACATCCTTCCAAAATTTGTTACATCCCATTTGGTTTTATATCCAAATGATCCACCTCGTATCCCTTGTTTGGTAATGTGAATCTTCAAGGAACAAAAAAGCCGGTAATTTCACTGTGTACTGCAGTAATTTAACCAGCTGTAAACCATGTCATCTATATTTTCGCACTTTTTCAGGGGTCAAAAAACGCACTTTCTACTGCCTAATTTCTCCCAAATTTGGCCCCTTAAACCACAACATCTTGTGGTCAAATCTTACTATTTCTCCTCAAAACCACATCTTGTCATCAGAATTGTCGCTTCCACGTGTGTCAAGAAAGCAGGATAGTTGTCATGCGAAACGTTCTAAGCCTTTTTAAATAAAAGGTTGTTTTGGGGAACATATCCAAGATTGGATATCGTATGTGGAAACATATCAACCGTTCTCATCTATCTGGCATTTACAAGCCAAATATTAATTCAAAGTTAAAAGTTGAATGCTTATCAAAAAAATCAATTATAAAACATCAACATCTGCACATAAAACATCACCATATACAGGATAATGATCTGATATCTCCACGTCATAATTAACCTTCACATTTTCATATTTATATTTAAACTCATCTATGTTTTCTAATAAAATATGATCAATCTGCGTTCGATATTTGGTAGTATATAAACCTTGACATAAATCAATATATCCCTCTGTAAGGAGCAAATAATTCTGTCTATTTACAGCGATTTTATTATCTTTATTTGACTTTTTGTAATTTCCAGCATTAAAATCACCAAGCATAATATTAGGTTTATAATCTTCATGTTCTGCTAACCATTGTCTAGCTTCAAAAGCATTATGAGCATGCAATGCCAATACATTTAATTGAAGTGAGTTTATCATAAATGGTATATATAAATTTGTTTTTCCTTCGCATTCACTAACTGTTCCTTTTGGAGCTATTACTACTGTCATTTTTATATGCCAACCATCATGATAAATAATATCATAGTCAGTATCAGTAAAATCCTTTTTGAATTTCTTAAAAACTGGATGTAGGTCCCATTTTCCATTTTTCTTTATCTTATATGGTATCTCCTGCAAAACCGCAATAGCTTTTTCTTCATCGCTTAAATCAGAAAAATGATTCATTATAATATTTTTTCCTTGATTATATACTTCAGGTTCAATTTCTATGGGTTTTCGATTCATATTTCCATATTCATACAACTGAGTATTCCATGTCAGAAATTTAATTTTCATATCATCACTTACCTTT
>JAAYPI010000005.1 GCA_012519885.1 Bacteroidales bacterium | reverse complement strand
CACTAAAACCATTGTTGTTTTTGTTAAGCTGTTCTTTGCCTCCATTTTTCATGTTGCCAAAATTATACGTAAGGGTGAGCCTATAACTTCTTCCTGAATAGAGACTTGCACTTTCTTGATAAAAGTTTTCGCCCCATGTAATGTTGGTAGTTCGTTGAGAATCAAGCAAATTTCTGACAGATACTCCCACATTGAGAGCCCCTTTAAAGAATGTTTTTCTAGCTCCTAAATCAATACCATACACTTGCTCATCACGACCCTGCACTTTTACTTGTGGAGCACGATAATACGCTGTTAGCTGTGTAGTAAAACCTCGTTGAATAATAATATTCGCATTCATTCTTGCATTCCATGTAATATTTTCAGTAGAGGGAATGTTATATGTATCGTTACCTGCTAATGAATAATAGTATGTATTAATGGTAGAGGTTAAATCTAATTTATTAGCAAATAACCTGTTTTTTAAAATCAACTCGGCTCCTGCTGATTCTGATGTTGTAATATTTTCGTAAGTAGTTTCCATAATTTCGTTTTGCAACTTGCTTACACGCTGAATAACATCAGAAGTAGCACGATAATACAATGAGGTAGAAAACGTATGACCTTGCTCCCAGTTCTTTATATAATTAAATTCAAATGAATTAGTAAACTCGGGACGCAAACTAGGATTTCCGTATGACAGATTTAATTCGTCAGTACGGTTAACAAAATCATTGAGTTGCCAACCTCGTGGACGATTAATACGTCGCGTATAATTTATCTGCAATTCGTTGTTCTGTGGCAAAGATTGTGATAGAAAGACCGAAGGAAATAAACTAAAATAAGACCTATAATGCTGCTTTGCCTCAGTCATTGTTTGTTCAGCACGCAAGCCAAGTTGAAAACTAAATGTTTGTATTTTTTGAGAGTAAGTGGTATATGCTGAAAAAATATTTTCCACATAAGTAAATCGATTGTACTTGTCTACATCTTCGACAAAAGAATTGGTAGTAAAGATGGAATCATACATTCTATCTTCGCTCAACGAATTGCGATAATTAAAGCTTAAGCCACTTTCGAGTTTAGAGTCTTTGGTAAATTTATTAAAGTAATCAGCCTGCCAAGTAATGTTATACATATTGCGTGTAGCTTGTTGCTCTTGATATGTTTTTGAATCGTTGATATACACTCCATCGTTACCAAAACGGGACGTATTGTAGGCATTAAAGCTATTATGATTACCTCGCACATAATAAATAGACGACGACAACTCGTGGTTAGTTTTATCAAAAAAATGCTTGTAATCAAGAGATACATTGTAATGCATCCGATTATTTGCATTATCAGCTAATCTGTCCCTCGTTTCAAGGGTATCTCTATTTGCATCTAATGAATGATAATTAATTGTGCTATTCCCCGAAAAATCTCCCAACATACCAAAACCACTAAGTCCAATATCATTTTTTTTGTCGATATGATAGGTTACGCCTCCTCTCATAAAGCCCATGAACATATCTGACTCAGATAACGATCGTTGATTAAGATGCGAGATAGTATCTTCTGCTACCAAAGTTGCCCGATTGTTGTATGATGCATTTTTACGTTCTCCTCCTCGTATAGAACCATTCAATTGCACATCAAATTTGGGACCGTTGTACATATAATTACCACCAAAAGAACCATTTATAGCCCCCGACTCATTATAACCAATATTGCTATTAATACTAGCTAAATAGGAGCCACGATTTTTTTCTTTCAATACAATATTAATAATTCCTGCACTTCCCTCTGGATTAAAACGGGCTGATGGATTGGTTATAACCTCTATCTTTTCTACCGTTTCGGCTGGCATTTGCTCTAGCACCTGCCCTCTATTTTCATCTGTCAAACCAGATGGCTTGCCATTTATCCAAATTTCTACTGACGAATTATTTCGCAACGAAACATTCCCTTCTAAATCAACCGCTACCGAAGGAATATTTTTTAGCACATCAGTTGTGGAAGAACCTTGTGCAAGTGCAGTTTCATCCACATTAAATACTTTTTTATCTATTTCAAAAGATACTCCCGAACGCTGACCAACTACCTGCACCTCTGATATTTGTTGTGCATTTTCTTTCAATACAACTTTGTTTACCCTAGCTGTAGGTTTCTCTTTGCTCACCAACACAGAGGTTTCAAAAGATTCATAGCCAACAAAAGAAACTTTCAATGTAAACGACCCATAGGGTAAATTCTGAAGGATAAACTTACCTTCACTATCAGACAATATTGCTTGTAATGGCTCTTTTGATTGATTAGTAAATAGAGCTACATTGGCAAAATCAAGCGGTTTTTTAGACGTATTATCAAATACTTGACCAATAATTTTTCCGTCTTGAGCCCGTATAATAAACACGACAAAAAAAAGCCATAGTAGACTTAACACATATTTATATTTCATATTCGTTACGTTTAGGTGTTGTGCCTCTATGACGGAAAAAAGAGAAAAAGGTTTAAAGCGGAAATGTTATTTTATGTCAAAAAAAACTCTGTATGGCTAAATAATAGGATTTAATTCCAAATCCAGAAATACAGCCTTTGCAAACGGGAGTTAAAAAAGACTCGTGTCGGTATGATTCGCGAGCAAAAACATTAGATATATGTACTTCTACGACAGGAGTTTTAATGGATTTTACAGCATCGGCAATAGCAATAGAAGTATGTGTATAGGCTCCTGCATTGATAATAATACCATCAGCAGTAAACCCTACTTCATGAATTTTATTAATAATTTCGCCTTCTACGTTAGATTGAAAATACAGAATATCAATTGATGGAAATGCTTTTCGGATTTCCGCAAGCATTTCCTCAAATGTTTGATTTCCATAAACTTGCGGCTCTCTTTTGCCAAGCAAATTTAAATTAGGACCATTTATAATAACTAATTGCATAGTGTAAGTTTCAATGTAAAGACAGTTGGTTGTTCGTTTTTTTACTCAATAACTGTTATCCAACCATATTTATCTGGCTCATCTCCGTATTGAATAGCACGTAATTTAGTATATAATTGTTCGCATACTTTCCCTGGTTTACCATCTGCAGAAAACACATATGACTTTCCTTCCTCTACATCATCAATTCGCTGAATAGGACTTATTACAGCTGCAGTTCCGCATGCTCCAGCTTCTTCAAAAGTAGCCAATTCTTCTTCAGGAACTGGACGTTGCTCTACCTTTAAACCCAATTCTTGTGCCAAAACCATTAAACTTTTGTTGGTTATTGATGGTAAAATTGACGTTGATTTTGGTGTTATGTACGTATTGTTTTTAATCCCAAAAAAGTTTGCTGCACCACATTCATCAATGTATTTTTTTTCTTTTGCATCTAAATAAAATACATTTGAATACCCCATCTTATGAGCTTTATCTACAGCAACCAAGCTTGCTGCATAATTACCACCCACTTTGTACATACCTGTTCCTAAAGGAGCTGTACGATCAAACTGCCGTAATATCACAAACGGAGTAGTTTGAAAACCTCCCTTAAAATACGGACCAACAGGCGTTACAAACAAAATAAACTCATATTCCTTTGCTGCATTCACACCAACCTGAGCACTGGTACCTATAATTAACGGACGTATGTATAACGAGGCTCCACTTTCGTAAGGTGGCACAAAGCGTTCATTTTCTTTTACAACCAATTTAACCGCCTCTTTGAATTTGTCAACTGGAAATTTTGCCATCAGGATACCTTCACACGACGATTGCATACGAAGTGCATTTTCATCAATCCTAAACACACGAATCTTACCATCTTTTCCCCTAAAAGCTTTCAGTCCTTCGAAACATTCTTGCCCGTAATGCAAACAAGTAGCAGCCATGTGCATATTCAAATACACATCTGTATGTTTTCGTAATTCTCCCCACTCTCCGTTTTGATATGAACACCGAATATTACAATCCGTTGGCATATAACTAAACGACAAATTCGACCAGTTAATTTCTTCCATCTGCGAAATTCTAAAAATGTTTATAGCTATGTGTGATAAATATATAAGTGCAAAAGTAATGTTTTTTTAGCAAATACAAGTATTGTATGTTTGGTTTTTATAGAAGTTTTTTTTACTACATTTTAATTTGACACAAAACTATTTTATTTTAATCTTTAAATCGCTATCTTTGTAGTTTATGATTTACTTTACGTATAATTTTGTACATATTTTATATTCAAGATGAAACAATTTCTGAAATTTACTTTTGCTTCTTGCTTGGGCTTCTTACTTTCTTTTTTTACAATATGCATTATAGTTGCAATAGTTATTGTTGCTACTGTTACTGGATTTTCATCTAAACAAATAACGGTTGCACCTAATTCTGTATTAAAAATTGAATTTAACGGCGTTTTGAAAGAGCAAGCAAGAGATATGTCCTTTTTTGATGCGTGGTCATCCACAAATATAACCGAACTTGGTATTCACGATATAATAAAGAGCATTCAGCATGCCAAAACAGACGAAAATATTGTTGGAATTTGGTTGCAAATGGATTTATTTAGTGCTGGAAATGCCTCTATAAGCGAAATTCGAGATGCATTAGTCGATTTTAAAAAATCAGGTAAATTTATTATTGCTTATGGGGATAATTACACCCAACAATTATATTATCTAGCAACGGTTGCTGATAAGATTTTTATACATCCATCGGGAACAATTGAACTCAAAGGATTGGCTTCAAAACCTATTTTCTTTAAAAATGCACTCCAAAAAGTAGGCGTTGATATGCAGGTTGTAAAAGTGGGCGATTATAAAGGAGCACCTGAAATGTATACAAATAATGCTATGAGTGATGAGAATAAAGCTCAAACAAAAAACATTATCAACCAACTCTGGCGAAAAATGTGTACAAATATTGCATCCGAAAGAAATATAAGCATTGAACAAATAGAATCCTTGGTTGAAAAATCGGTAATGTTTGCCCCAACAAAGTCGTACGTTACAGAAGGGCTTGTAGATAGCTTACTATACCCAGACGAACTTGTTTCCTATTTCAAAACCCACATTGATAACACGTATAACGAAGAAGAACAAATGGTTAGCTATGGAGACTACATAGTTCTTGCATCACAAAACAAATCAAATAACAATAAAATTGCCGTACTATATGCTAATGGGGGAATTGATGATGGCGATATTGAAGGAATTGATTCTGAAGAACTGTCTAAATTGCTATCAGAAACTCGAAAGGATTCTTCTATAAAAGCAGTAGTACTTCGCATCAATTCGCCAGGAGGCAGTGCTTTTGGAGCAGAACGCATTTGGAGAGAAACATCTCTTTTTAAAGGGGTGAAACCCTTAGTCGTATCAATGGGCGATTATGCTGCTTCAGGAGGCTATTATATTGCAACTCAAGCTGATTCTATTTTCAGTAATACCGAAACGCTTACTGGATCCATTGGTATTTTTGGTATTATCCCAAACTTCTCAAAAATTTCTGAGAAATTTGGGATTACTTACGACCCTCAAACAACCCATACATTAGCGGACTTTCCTTCTTTTACAAGAGACATGACCACATTTGAACGTAACATCTTGGAAAGATATATTACAGATAATTATCAGTTGTTTTTACACAGATGTTCTGAGGGTCGATCTATCACAAAAGCAGCATTACTACCACTAGCTGGAGGCAGAGTATGGACAGGATCGGACGCTTTAACACATGGCTTAG
Organism: Bacteroidales bacterium; assembly: GCA_012519885.1. Taxonomy (GTDB): domain Bacteria; phylum Bacteroidota; class Bacteroidia; order Bacteroidales; family Paludibacteraceae; genus JAAYPI01. The sequence continues at coordinate 10,469 of JAAYPI010000005.1, read as the reverse complement.
TAGACAAAATAGGAGGGCTACAACAAGCCATACAATCGGCTGCTCGTATGGCATCAATTACAAGCTATGAGGTAGAACACCTCCCTAAAAAGAAAACAGTATGGGAAAGCATGTTAGAAGATACAACGATACAGATTCAATCTTTGCTTACTAAAAACATTCCCCTGCATGAGTATAGGTTAATACGTTCCTTCATTGACAATAAAACTAGAATAATAATACAGGCTCGGATGGAAGAAAATAGTGAAATATGGTAACTCGAAAAAACATTTTTATACGTATGCTATTGTGGCCAATCTCATGGCTATACGGCATCTTAATGAGTATACGTAACATGCTGTTTGACAAACACATATTACCAACGGAAAGCTTTCCAATCAGTGTAATTTCTGTTGGTAACATCACAGTAGGTGGTACTGGTAAAACTCCTCATACTGAATATTTAGTATCTATCTTAAAAAAGAAATTCAATGTAGCAGTACTAAGTAGAGGCTACAAACGCAAAACGGTAGGATATATCTATGCCAATGCAACGGCTTCAGCCCAAACAATAGGAGACGAGCCTTTTCAAATATATCAAAAACATCCTGATATTGTGGTAGCCGTTGATGCTAACCGTCGTAATGGAATTAAACAAATTTTACTATCTCATCCACAAACAGACGTTGTACTACTTGATGATGCTTTTCAACATCGTTATGTAGAGGCAAATCAAACAATATTGTTAGTTGATTATAACAGACCTATAACTGAAGACAATATGTTGCCATATGGTAATTTACGAGAATCTATTGATGGCATTAAACGTGCAGACATCATTCTCATCACAAAATGCCCACCCAATCTAACACCTATTGAAGCAAGAAATATACATAAATCGTTAAACTTATTAGCGTACCAAAACATTTTCTATACAAGCTTTGCATATGGTGATGTCAAGAGCGTATTTATACCCAACCAAATAGTAACTACAAGCATCATTCAAGAACAACAATTTGGAATTCTTTTAGTTACAGGAATAGCACAACCAGAACCTCTGCTAGATTACATTTGCACACTGACTCCCTATGTAGAGAAGCTACTATTCCCCGACCATCATTTTTTTACCCAACAAGATATGGGAATCATCATAGAGATGTTTGAAAATATGAAACAGGAAAAACGCCTGATAATGGTAACAGAAAAAGATGCAGCACGTTTGGTAAACGACCCACTTTTTCCTGACCATCTAAAACCGTACACATGTATGTTACCCATCAGTGTGAATTTTTTATTTCAACAACAAAAAATATTTAATTCTAAAATTATAGATTATGTTAGCAAAAATCAACGAAACAGCAACGTACCTAAAAGGAAAAATGCAACGCTTTCCTAAAGTGGGTATTATTTTAGGCACAGGATTGGGAGAATTAGCTTCTCAAATTACAGAAAAACAAGAAATAGAGTACCAAACAATTCCAAACTTTCCAGTTTCAACGGTAGAAGGGCATAGTGGCAAATTGATTATTGGTAAATTAGGAACAACTGAAGTTCTGGCGATGCAAGGTAGGTTCCACTACTACGAAGGATACTCTATGCAAGAGGTTACTTTCCCTGTACGTGTTATGAAAGCCTTAGGAATTGAAACATTATTAGTTTCCAATGCCAGTGGAGGAGTAAATCCCTCATTTGAAATTGGGGATTTAATGATTATCACGGATCATATCAATACATTCCCAGAACATCCACTGAGAGGTAAAAACCATCCTGAATTAGGCGTTCGTTTTCCAGATATGAGTCAAGCTTATTCAAAGGAATTAATTTCAAAAGCAAAAAAAATTGCAGCAAGAAACACGATTAAGGTAGTAGAAGGTGTTTATCTCGGCACCTCTGGTCCTACTTTTGAAACTCCTGCCGAATACGTTTATTTTAGAAATATTGGGGCAGACACCGTTGGTATGTCAACAGTTCCTGAAGTAATTGTTGCCGTTCATAGTGGCATTAAGGTATTTGCTATGTCAATTATTACAGATTTAGGGGTTCCTGGTAAAATTGTGGAAGTAAGCCACGAAGAAGTACAACACATCGCTAATCAGGTGCAACCCAAAATGACCCAAATAATGAAAGAACTTATCGCCGAATTATAGCTTTGTAACATTGGTGTAATGAATATGCTAAGGGGAAATATTAAAAACAAAAAATAATACAGACATATTTAATAGTCAAGATTTTTTTTGTACTTTTGTACGTCAAATTTTGAAACACAATTAGTGAATATCAATTTATAAATAAAAAAGAACATGTGTAGAATTGAAAAAATTGTAGCCCGCGAAGTACTTGATTCGCGTGGAAATCCAACTGTAGAAGTTGATGTAACGTTAGAGTCAGGAATTGTAGGCAGAGCTGCTGTACCATCAGGTGCATCAACTGGCGAAAACGAAGCTATTGAATTACGCGATGGCGACAAAGGTCGCTACTTAGGCAAAGGTGTATTAAAAGCTGTTGCTAACGTAAACAACGTAATTGCACCTGAACTTATCGGTATGTGTGCTATGGAACAACGTGCTATCGACAAAAAAATGATTGCATTAGATGGTACAAAAACAAAATCAAAATTAGGAGCTAATGCTATCTTAGGCGTTTCTTTGGCTGTAGCTAAAGCAGCTGCTGAATACCTTGGATTACCATTATACCGTTACATTGGCGGTACAAACGCATTTACGTTGCCTGTACCTATGATGAATATCATTAACGGGGGCTCGCACTCTGATGCTCCTATCGCATTCCAAGAATTTATGATTCGCCCTGTAGGTGCTAAATCTTTCCGCGAAGGCTTACGTATGGGTGCTGAAGTTTTCCATTCTTTGAAAAAAGTATTACACGATAAAGGATTAAGTACTGCTGTTGGCGACGAAGGAGGTTTTGCTCCAAATCTTGCTGGTGGTACTGAAGAAGCTCTAGAATCAATCCTTACTGCAGTAAAAAATGCGGGATATGTTCCAGGAAAAGATGTTACAATTGGATTGGATTGTGCTGCTTCTGAATTTTACAAAAATGGCATCTATGACTATTCAAAATTTGAAGGTCCTAATGGCAAAAAACGTACCTCCGCTGAACAAGCAGACTATTTAGCAGAATTAATAGCTAACTATCCTATTGACTCAATCGAAGATGGTATGGGTGAAGGCGACTGGGACGGATGGAAACTATTAACAGACAAAATTGGTAGTAAATGTCAATTAGTAGGTGATGACTTATTTGTAACTAACGTAGAATACTTGAAAAAAGGTATCGATTTGGGTTGTGCTAACTCTATCCTTATTAAAGTTAACCAAATCGGATCTCTTTCTGAAACATTAGACGCTATCGAAATGGCTCACCGTGCTGGCTATACTTCCGTTACTTCTCACCGCTCTGGCGAAACTGAAGATGCAACTATTGCAGATATTGCGGTAGCTACAAATTCTGGTCAAATCAAAACAGGCTCGTTGAGCCGATCTGACCGTATGGCTAAATACAACCAACTACTTCGTATCGAAGAAGAATTAGGTGACTTAGCTGTATATGGCTACAAAAAGTAAGCCTACTTACAGTATACTAAATAAAGCCTAGCGAAATTCGCTAGGCTTTATTATTTTTATACACATTAAGTGTAGATTACGACAAAAATGAAATAAGAACTCCAGCAGCTACTGCAGAACCTATTACACCGGCAATATTACTCGACATACAATATTGTAAAATGTGGTTTTTCTTATCATAACGTAACGCAATCTCGTTGGCAACACGCGAAGCCATTGGCACAGCACTTAAGCCAGTAGCTCCAATAAGGGGGTTAATCTTTTTGACAGAAAAAAGGTTCACAAGCTTAACAAACAAAATACCACCTGAAATAGACAACGCAAACGCCAAGAAACCGCCAATAATAATCCCTATTGTTTGCCAATTAAGAAAAGCTTCTGTTGTCATTGTAGCACCTACACACAAGCCCAAAAAAATAGTTGCTGTATTTAAAATAGCATTTGAAGCTGCGTCTGACAGTCGCAAAGTATTTGTACCAACTTCTTTTAGTAAGTTACCAAACATTAGCAATCCAACTAACGGAACCGTAGAAGGCACAAACAATGCTACAATAGTAGTTACAGCTATCGGGAAAATAATCTTTGTTACCCTCATATTTTTAATCTGCGTTTTTGAAGGATATTTTTTTTCTTCTTCACGCATATTAATACGCAATTCTTTTTCAGTACACAGCAACTTAACAACAAGAGGTATAATAACAGGGACTAACGCCATATACGAATAGGCAGCAATGGCAATGGGACCCAATAAATGTGGAGCCAACTTTATAGTTGTAAAAATCGCTGTAGGTCCATCTGCTCCACCAATTATCCCCAATGCAGCAGCCTCTTTGGGCGTAAAACCAAGCAAAATAGCCCCTATCAGTACCGTAAAAATACCCAATTGTGCAGCAGCTCCAAAAATGGATAATCGGATATTTCGCAACATAGGACCAAAATCCGTTAAAGCTCCTACTCCCATAAAAATTATTGGAGGAAGGAACCCTGATTTAATAAGCATATAGTATAAAAAATTCATAATTCCCATCTCGTGTGCAATATCATGCAACGGCATTTGCCAAATACTTTTCATTTCACCACCCACTTCTACCAATCCTTCTGAGTTAGCCTGTATAATCCCCATTTGCCCACCTGGGAAATTGGCTATTAATACCCCAAAGGCTATCGGAATCAACAATAATGGCTCAAATTCCTTTTTTATACCTAAATACAACAATAAAAATGCAATGGCATACATGAGTAAAAATTGCGGTTGAGCAATAATATTACTAAACGCTGTCATTTCATACAAATTTCCTAAAATTTCCATATATCATTAAGATTATTGAATAATAAGCAACACATCGTCCTCTGAAACATTATCTCCATTAGCAACTACAAAGTCAACAATTACACCATCAGTTTCAGCTTGAATAGCATTATATGTTTTCATTGCCTCTACATAACAAACAATATCCCCTTTCTTAACTTGTGATCCAATTTTCAAGGGAATATCTGAGGCTGATTTTGTCAAAAAGAACCTCCCTTCTAAAGGTGCCAACACCTTTTCTCCTTCTGCATTTTCTTTTAGAAGAACATTCGAATCTAATCCACTATTCGCAAATTCTGCAAGTTCTACTTTATATTTTTCTCCATTTACGGTCATTTCAAGAACATGTGGCAATACGAAAGAACCATCTCCTCGTTGTTGCGATTCTTTTTTTGCTTGTGCTAACTCTATTTCAAAATCATGTTTAGCTTTCCCCGATTTATACGTTCTATATTGTTCTGGATGCATGGCAAGTTCTAACAATTCTTCCTCATCTTTTCCCATATCCCATCCATTATCAATCATTTCCTTTCGAAAATTTTCTAACACATTCGGATACAAAATTTGAGGGTCTCCTTCATAAAATGTACGACCTTGCTGTGTAGCTAACTCTTTAATCTCAGGAGCCAATTCTCCTGGCAATCGTCCAGCTTTACCAAGTATCATATCCCAAGTATCATCAGATATCATTGTCCAACGAGCTTTCCCTTTAGCCATTTGAATGATATTAAACATCGCTAAATTTTTAACATACTGAGAATATGGCGTTACCAAAGGAGGATAGCCAACGCGAGGCCACACATAAGCCACTTCATCAAATAGTTGAATCAACAATTCATCTGTATTAATGGTAGTTTTACCTTGCTTTTGATATGCTTTGTTTATTGATACTAAATTATCTTTCAAATCATTCATCAAACTACCCATCATACCGCCTGGCAATCCAGGTGCTATCAACAGCGATTGCAAATGTCTATTCGTTTCGGGAATAAAATATCCTAAAAAATCATCCATAAATTCTTGAGTCAATGCACGCACTTTCATATAAGCTGACATATTGATTTCTGGCACACTAAAACCAGCATCTTTCAACATTTCTCGCACCATAATTACATCTGCATGACCAGTACCCCACGATAAAGGCTCCATCCCAACGTCAATAATATCACAACCAGCTTTACAAACCTCCAAAATAGAAGCCGGAGTAAAACCAGGACCAGTCTGTCCATGATATTGCACAATAATAGTTGGGTATTTTTTCTTTATATATGCTACTATTTTTCCTAATGATACAGGGCGACCAATGCCCGCCATATCTTTTAAACAAATTTCATCGGCACCATTAGCTATAAGTTCATCTGCCATTGCACAATAATAATCAACCGTATGCACAGGAGACACAGTAAGCGACAATGCAGCTTGTGCTATCATACCTGCTTCTTTGGCATATCGAATAGATGCTATAATATTTCGGGTATCGTTTAACCCACAAAATGAACGTGCTATATCTGTACCTTGTGCTTTTTTAACCTTATAGAATAATCTTCTCACATCTTCCGACACTGGATACATACGCAACGCATTTAAAGACCTATCAAGCATGTGAGTTTGAATACCTGCATCATTAAATGGCTTGCACCACTGCCTAACAGCCACATTTGGATTTTCCCCAAACAACAAATTAATTTGCTCGAATCCACCTCCATTCGTTTCGACACGTGCAAAACAACCCATACGAATTATTTCAGGAGCTACTCGTACCAACTGGTCCACACGTGGCATATACTTTCCTGCACTTTGCCACATATCTCGATAAACCAACGAAAACTTAACTTCTTTTTTCATACTATTTACTTGATTTTTTCAATTTTCTTGACAACAAAAGTTCCTTGTGACAGTTTTTTAATAACCTCATCAATAACCATAGAATCTGATGAAGACACATGTTCTTTTGGCTCTTGAATTAATTTATTATCCACTCGGGATGTTGCTTCTGGAAAATAACGATTTACTAATAAAATAAGCCATCTACTAATACCCATTACTACTAATAATACAACAAAAACAGACAATAACCCAACTAAGAGCAACAACAATCCTTCACTTAAATTTTCCATACATTGATTATTTTGAGAAATAAACCACAAATTTACAAATAAATATATCCTTTTGATAGATTATATGCTGTTTTTTTAAATATATTTAATCATTAAAACACTCATAATATCAATTTGACACATATCAAAACACTAATATATCAATTTATCAAATAAAAATATCCTAATCTGCTAGAAGAAATCCGTAAAAAAGACAGAAGAAATCAGCGTAAAAACAAATATACAAAAAAATAACGTATTTTTGCAAAGAAGATTGGTTATTAACAAAAAGAAGAAGAGACTAATCTCTTCTTCTTGAGTAGGTGGGCCCACTTGGACTTGAACCAAGGACCTACGGGTTATGAGTCCGGTGCTCTAACCAACTGAGCTATAGGCCCAAAAATATTCTCATAAAATCGCCTCAATAGAAGCGAGTACAAAAGTAATTTTTTTTTGTATAACAACAAAATATTCGTTTTGAAAAATGATAAAAAATATTGTATTTGACATGGGTGGGGTACTCATTAACTTAGATAAAAATCGTTGTATCGCTGCTTTTAACAAAATAGGGTTCAATGATGTAGAACTCTATATTGACAAATACATTCAAAATGGACTATTCTTAAGCTACGAAAAAGGAGAAATTGATACAAATGTATTTTTAGAAAACATACAACAACATATAGGAAAACAAGTTGATTTCACTGAAATAACAAATGCTTGGTGTGCCATTTTACTTGATATCCCTCCCTATAAATTAACTTTATTGCGTATGCTAAGAAAAAAATACCGCACATTTATGTTGAGCAATACCAATGCGATTCATTTTGAAAGAATTACACAGGATTATTTTGAAAAAGATGGTTATTCTATACCTCACTATTTTGAAAAATGCTATCTATCTTATCAAATGAACTGTGTAAAACCTCATAATCAGATATATCTAACGATGCTACATGATGCACAGATACTTGCTAGTGAAACATTATTTATTGACGATTCGGTAGAAAATATTGAATCAGCAAAAAAACTCGGTTTTCAAACCTATTTAGCTCAAGAGCAGGAAGATTTCTCTCATTTGTTTGTATCTTTGTAGTTCATTATGAAAATAGTTACGGATTTACATACTTCTTTACAACAAAAAACAGCTGCTACTGTTGGGTTCTTTGATGGTGTACACACAGGTCATGTAACCCTCTTAAATAGGCTTAAAAAGGAAGCTTCCCAACGAAACTTAGCTAGTATGGTCGTTACGTTTGCCACACATCCACGCGAAATATTGCAGAGCAACTATCAACCGGAATTACTAACAACTACAGAAGAACGTATAACATTATTAGCTAAAAACAACATCGACATATGTGTATTGCTCCCCTTTAGCAAAGAAATGTCCACACTAACTTCTGAACAATTTATGAAACGGATACTCAAAGAGACTCTTCTAACAGAATATCTATTGCTCGGACACGATCATCAATTTGGGTCAGATAGACAAAATGGAGCTATAGAATACATACAGTTTGGAAAAATAATAGGAATGAAAGTAGAAAGCGAAACAGCTTATATGAAAGGAAATACTTGTATTAGTTCTTCCACCATACGCAGGGCTCTAGCAACACATAAAATAGAAGAAGCAAATACGTATCTAAATTATCCATATTTTATAAGTGGCATTGTCATTGGAGGAAAACAAATTGGAAGAACCATTGGTTTTCCGACGGCAAATATATCTCTTACAGATAAACGCAAACTAATTCCTGCAGATGGAGTATACGCTGTAAAGGTTACTATTAAAGGAAACATACACCAAGGAATGATGAATATAGGCACTCGTCCTACCATAGATCAATCCCTTCAAAAAACACTCGAAGTACATATTCTTGATTTCCATGAATCCATTTATCAAGAAAATATCTCCATTGAGTTTCTTTCTTTCTTACGCAACGAAATGAGATTTGATTCATTGGAAAAACTAGTACAACAACTACTTATTGACAAAGAAAATACGATCACTTTTTTTCAACAGCATACCTAATTATACTCCGATTTGAGACAAGAGAACTTTCAGAAAACGATAAAATCTATCTACACTTAGTATATCTACTTTTTCATTGGGAGAATGAGGGTATTTAATTGTTGGACCTATCGAAATCATATCCAAATGAGGATATTTACTTCCAATAATGCCACACTCTAAACCCGCATGAATTGTCTTTACCTCAGGATCTCTATCAAAAAAATGTTCGTATTGTTCTCGTACTAAGTTGACAAGATTAGATGATGATTTAGGGCTCCATCCATCATAATTCCCCGAGACACTAATCTTTGCCCCAGCCAAACTAAAGATACTTTCTATCATCGATCGCACTTCTCCTTTCATAGAATCCACATTACTTCTTACTAAAAAATGGGTACTCACACAATTTGTAGAAGTTTCAATAATCCCCAAATTTGTAGAAGTTTCCACCAAATTAGACAAAGGGACATAGCGATATACCCCATTAGGAGCCCCTATTACAGCATTGATAATATCATCTTGAATAGGTTCTGGCAATAATCCATCAGGTAATATAATGGACTCAATTTCGATTGATACATCAGGATCAATATGGCTATATTCTTGTGTATAAATAGCCTTAAAATCATGATACACACTCATCAAATCATCTTCTCCTCCTGTAGGAATTGTAATAATAGCTTCTGCCTCACGTGGAATAGCATTAATGATAGTCCCTCCTTTTATATAGGCAACTCTTGCTTCAAAATCAACCACTAAGGTCTTTAAAAAATGAAATAATAATTTATTGGCATTAGCACGTTGCAAATGAATATCAATCCCTGAATGCCCTCCAAGAAGCCCTTTTATTCCAATTTTATATGCTTTATCTCCTTCAGGAACAGGAGTTTTTTCAAAATTAAAATTACATTGTACTCGCACTGCTCCTGCACATCCAACTATTATTTCTTGTTCGTCTTCCGAATCTAAATTAATAAGTATATCTCCTTGCAACCAATCAGGGGCTACTCCAAAAGCTCCATTCATCCCATTTTCTTCATCTACTGTAAACAATGCCTCTAGTGGAGGATGCACAAGTTCTTTATTCTCTAAAATAGCCATCATTGCTGCAACTCCTATCCCGTTATCTGCCCCAAGGGTTGTATCTGTTGCCATCAACCAATTATCAGTAATCTTCCACTTAATAGCATCAGTACAAAAATCATGCAATACCCCTTCATTTTTTTGTGGCACCATATCCAAATGGCTTTGCAAAATGACCTTTTTGCACCCCTCATATCCTGCACTTGCTGGTTTTCGTATTACAATATTATTTGCTTTGTCTCGTAGCGTTTCTAAACGCAATGATTTTCCAAACCCTTCAATATAATCAGTGATGGCATCCATCCTACCAGATGGACGTGGAATTTGGCTAATTGCATAAAAGTGTTGCCATATTGGCAATTTTATCAAATCTTCTATTGTATAATGCATGAATTAAAAAAGTT
>JAAYPI010000028.1 GCA_012519885.1 Bacteroidales bacterium | reverse complement strand
CTTGAGCAATGATAGAAATAATTCCCCATTATATTTTGAAAGTTCGTTAAAACCCATTACATTTGAGCAAAAATTAAACTAAACGGAGGTTTTTAGACAGACTGACGTTGCCACCAATTGTAAATACACGAACTGCAAACATTTAACAAATCTACATGATAAAAAAATTACTGATTTTATTTTTAGTTTTAATTTCAACAAATTCCTTTGCAAGGATTGGTGATAACAATGGTTATTGGATTATATCGCAAAAAGATTATAATGATAGAATTTCAAAGGGTAAAGATGTGTTGTTAAGGAGATATTTTATTGTCCCGTCCATTGATAAAGAATTTAAAGACATCTTAGAGACCAAAGATGAGAAAGCTTTATTGGCAAAGTTTTCTTTTATGCTTAATAAAAATAAAGCTTCTTGGATTGATAAATACATAAACAATTGTGATAATTCGTTGGATATTAACAATCTTATAAAAGGATTGTATTATTTCTCTAAAAAGCAATATAATCAGGCTATTGTTCATGTAGAGAAAGTAGAAAATAAGAAGTATCGTTTTTTACAACTATTAATAACGGCAGACTGCAACTATGAGATGCTTGAAGATAAAAAAAATTACAAAACAATAATTGGGGCATATCAGGTGGCATTAGACTGCACTGATAATAAACAATATAAAACTATTATAAACAACCGAATCAAATACATTAAATACCAGTAAACACAATGAAGAACATTTCAAAATCGTTTTTCCTAATAATCGGATTAGCTTTAATTACGAGTTGTACATCAACTAAGAAGATTCAGAAGAATATGAATTCAAATAGCTATTCTATGGCTTACATTATGGATTCAAAAATTTCAAACTCAAAAGATAGTATTTCAGTTAGTATCGATACTATTTTGTTTAATCCAAACATTATGAGCGATACGACAAAGATAAAAAGGGAAAAAGGCTGGTTTTTGCCACTTGTTTTGGTATATGTTTGGAATTCACAAAATAAATGTATTCAAGGAAAATCAATGATAGAAGAAGACATCCCGTCTTTTTTCAAAACCTCGTTGATAAGAGAAATAAATCGTTCTGGAAATTTTCATACTGACACATTAAATAAATCTGACTATTCACTTGAGTTATCAATAGACGAAATTAAAACTGAAGGTCCATATGTAAGTTCAGGTTTTTTCTATTTTGCGTTATATGTTTATGGTTATTCATATTCTGATAGAGCTGGTCCCGCTATTTCAAATCTTAAGGTTTCTTACAAATTGAAAAAGGGTGACCAAATAATTCATAGTAATTCATTTTGTTCAGAAAAGGGTACTGAGCAGATAAATAAAAGATATACAAATACTAAAATTCTTCAACAGGATTATGCTGTAAGCATGGTTGAAGCAACATCATACAATTTCAAAAATACTATTGAACTAATTGTTACTGATTTGAATACATATTTTAACAAACAATATTAAAAAAACCGTGGCTATCGAGTACACAGCCCTACCAGCCAAAACTAGCAAAGAAATCCCACCCCTCACACCAAAACCGAGCAATATTCAACAACTATACAAAATAAGCCTAAGCAAATGCTTAGGCTTATGGTTCTGTGTAAATAGTTGAAACGTGCGTATTAATCTTTTATTTCCCAGGCTAAAGCACTGGCACCTAATACGGCAGCATCTGCTTCTTTGAGTTCGGAGAACAATAATTTTACTTTGTTTCTAAAAATTGGCATTACGTTTTTCTCCATCGATTCGCGTATTGGGCGTAATAATAATTCGCCTGCTTTCGACAAACCGCCAAACATAATAATGGCTTCGGGGCTAGAGAATTTAATAAAATCAGCAAAAGCTTCGCCTAAAATCTGCCCTGTAAAGGCAAATACTTCTTGTGCTAATTTATCTCCTGCTACAGCAGCTTCGTACACATCTTTGGAAGTAATTTCATCAGCGGGAATATCTCTCAATCGGCTTGGTACGTCTTT
>JAAYPI010000027.1 GCA_012519885.1 Bacteroidales bacterium | reverse complement strand
TGAAGAACCACAGTTAGCATATTTTCAAAACATCGTAAAGAAGACATATTGGCGAAAATACATAAGAACATATCCAACGATTATTGGATTTGTATCATTTTTTTCGATTATTGGAATTATTGCATGGATTGATTCTTTAAACAAAAGTGAACAACAAATATTACTGATTTCCTTTTTAACTATAGTTGCAATAGTTTGTGCACTTTTGATTTATTTTAAATTCCGCAAGAAGACCATTTCAAATCCTAAAAATGATAAAGTTGTAATTACTCAGGAAGAGAACAAAAATGAAACTATTAAAAATGAAATACAAAGTTCAATTTTTATTGATTTAAATGAGAACAACAGAATTGAAAATAAACTTTCTGCAATTTGGACAAGATACAAGAATCATGTAAATAAAAATGTCATTGGTCGAATCCCAATTTTTTCAGCAGATGGAGTAACAGAAAGCATTTTATTTGTTGGTATCAATCCATCATACAATCCAAATGATGATAATCTTTTTATAAAAGGAGAAAATAACAATTCATTAATGTATGGTAGTTTATATCAATTACCAGATGCACCAGAATATTTTAAAAATCTTGAAGTTTTTGCTCATAAAATTGGAAAAAGCTATACACATATTAATTTGCTTTATGTTCGCGAGAATGATAGAGAATTACTTTCTCAATTTGACTCAAATTTTATTCGGGAACAACTTGAATTGACATATGAAACCATAATTAAAATCAACCCTGTTGCAATAATTTTCTTTTCCGATTATTGTAAAGAACTTATTTTTGGAGCTGACCGTTGGATAAATCCAAATACAGAAATTGATGGAAGTTATATTTTGAACGGTACAAAATATCCTGTATTTTTTTCGGATGATATTACTTTAATGGAAGAAGATGAACAAATGAGTTTAATTCAAAAAATTAAACTCAGAATTCAAAGATAATTAAAATGAATATTGAGAAAAGACTGTTAGAAATTTGGGGAAATGATTATTGCAATGCGTTACCCGATAATATAAAAGAAAGGGGATTCTGTTATTGTTTAAATTCGGAGCAACGAGATATTTTGATAACAGGATTTAATCCTTCATTTCGAGAAGGAGATAATCCTACAAGCTGTTCGTTTGATTTTGTTAAAAGCTTGAATTCAGTTAAATATGATAATTATTTTGGTCCAATAAGAAAGATGTTGTTTGATTCAAAAAACAACATTGATTTACGCAGTCAAACTGCATATGTTGATTTGTTCTATTTTCGTGAACAAAGACAGGAATGTTTTAAAAAACAAATCCTTAATAACAATCAAAATTTTCAATTTATTATCGACCAAGTCAATTTAACACAAAACATTATTGAAAGAGTAATCCGACCGAAGTTAATTATTGTTAAAAACAAGGAATCTTGGGCGTATTTTGGGAAACTGTTTAATGAAAAAGGATGGGTTTGGATGGGGTATGAATTTGAATTTATTCAAAACATGATTTGCGGAGAATTATTTAAAATTTCGGGGTTAATTAAATCAAATGAAAGAGTTTCACCCGAAATTACAAAAACAAATTTAAACAACACGTTAATTCTTTTCACGAATCACATAACCCAATATACTTCGAAAGAAAAACGTCCTACGATTGAAACGATTCAAACATTGTTAGATGATACAAGAAAATGAAGATTATTAATATAAATAAAGAATGCCAGCACCCAACAGTACCTATGTATTATTGCCGAAAAAGTGCTAACTTTGAGCTGTTTAGCATGCTTGTAAAAGTTGTTTCGGCTGACAGAACGCGGTTCACGAAATCGGCAACAAATACATAGCTACGGAACGTTAGCGGCAACCATAAAGAACCGTGCGATGAAGAAATTGACGACTATAATATTGAATGAATTGAAAGAATTCAACCATTTCTTTAAAGAGCAGGAAATTCCAGCCAAGACTATCCTTCTACAT
>JAAYPI010000026.1 GCA_012519885.1 Bacteroidales bacterium | reverse complement strand
CTCGTTTTTTCAAATAAAAAACATTTTAAGTAGAAAAATAAAAGCCAATAACTTACCTTTTTGCAAATAAACTACAACAAAAAAGTCAACGTCCACTATATCTATTTTCATAAAATATTGCTTCCTAAAAACCTAAACTCAGTCTCTAAATTTTGATATAACAGAGGGGATTGTTTTATCACAATCCCCCTTTCAATTTTTTGTAAAACCTTAAATTTTTCATCTACTCATTATTAAATTTTCTTGATCTAAAATCACTCTTAATTAACATATCTAAGTTTTATCATTGCCTACATTTGTCTTAACGATTTCCTCCCCCAGTAAAAGCCCAATCATTATCTCCCCATTCGCTATCTGGCCAACATTCTTGTCTTGTCCAAAGCTTATAACCATCATGCCAATACATATATGCCGTACCAAAATAAGGTCCTTTTTCAAAATCATGTGGATGTATGCAATCGCATCTGTAATGGAATGAAACATGACCCTGAGTATAAAAATACGGAATGCTATAATAGGGGCCTTCATAATTTACTACGTCAAGATCAATATATACGCAAAAGTGCTTATCTTCTCCTGGCTCTAGATTATAATCCATTGAAAATGTATTCGGTTCTGCAATACAATTCCTTGGAAGGTATACTGCCATCACACATCTATCATCGTGATTTGCACCAGCTTGTGAATGTTTATGCGACGGTAGACCTGTGCAACCTCCAAATGCCCATTCCCCAATTTTCTTAATGTTATCGGTGATCATTAATGCTTTATTTAAACTGAAGTATTTAGAGCCAGTAAACGCATAAGGACCAATCCTTGTTATATTACTATCTTTTGGTATTTCACCAGAGCCATTGCAACCTGCTACAATCATACCCTCTTCTTTGTCAATAATCATATTCCTTTTAGATTCGTATTTGTTATTTATACCACTAACCTCTAAAAATGTAAGACTATCACAGTGATTAACTATGCCTTTTTGTATTCTTATTACGCTACCTGGTATACTTAATGCTCCCAATTCTTTACATTCATTAAATGCAAACTCATCTATATGAGTTAATCTAGGCTCCAAATCTACAAAATCTACATATCGAAGATTAGTGCATTTATTAAAGGCTCTTTTACCTATTGTTTTTAAAGTTACTGGAAAATTTGCACGAGTAAGCGATGTACACTCATTAAATGCATAGTCCCAAATATTTTCTACATTGCTTTGTTCTAAATTTATATTTCTAAGTGCCGTATCGCCATTAAAACAACTAGGTCCTATACCTGTCACTCCAGTTCCTAAATTAACGGTTCTTAACCTTATGCAACCATCAAATCCATCAATAAATTTAACTCCATCTGGAATAGTAATTGATGTTAAACTTTCGCATCCAGAAAAGGCAATATTTTCTATTGTTTCTAATGTATCTGGGAAGGTAACACTCATTAAATTTATACACCCCTCGAAAGCTCCCCAACAAATTTTCTTAATTGGTGCTGGTATGTCAACTCTACGTAAAGATGTGCAATTTGCAAACATCTCCTGTTCAATGTCTAGCATATTCTTTCCAAAATGAATCGTATGCAAGTTTGAACAACCATCAAACGCATGTGTACCTCCTATATATCGCAAGTTATTTCCAAGATATACAGTTTGTATTTTTTTATTATCTTCGAATAACCCTCGTATATTCATGTGATATCCTTCTTGAACTCTTACGTGACGTAACTCCTCTACTATATAGCCTTCAAGCCATGCTGGGATATAAAAGTCAGAGTAAATTTCCCCATTGTATTTTCCAAGTCTGATAGTAGGAAGGTAAAGACTCCGAGAACCCTCCTCATAATCAAAATTAGGATATTTATCATATCTCTCATCTTTAGATTCACAGCCATAAGTGGCTATAAATTCACGGTCCATCATTCTTCTATTCGTATCATCCCATGGACTATCGCACTGGTACCAGTCCTTAAATTCATAGATGTAGCCTTCATCTTCTGGTATTGTTGGAGTTGGTCCATCAAATTCAATGTAGTCGGGTATTACCTTCTTTTTATAGCCACTCTCAGTTTCTACTTCTTCCATTTTTCGTCTTTCAGTTTTAATTAACTCTGGACCTGTAGACCAATTGTACCAGGAAACGTCGTAAGCTCTTTCATATTTAGTTTTAAAAGTCATATCCTTTGTAAGCCTGTCAGGTATTGGATCCCAACCATCAAATATGTATTTATAGCCCCAGTTTACATTATCTGGTTTTTTAGGCTCTGCCCCTCTATATCTAGGAGTTCTACCTGCTTCTACTTTTTCAGTGTATAATACTGTTTCATATCTTTGAACGCTTGGATTATATACGCCTGTGTCTATCCAAGTTACAGTATATTTCTTTTTAATACCTGCAAATGAGGCTGTGTATGTTGCATTACACGTTACACGCTTTACTGCTGGTGACCAGCCCATAAACATATAGTCATATATTTCATCACTCTTCTTTGTTGGAGCTGGACCTGTATATTGTGGTAGCGCGCCATAGAGAACACGCCTATCAACTTTCAGTACACTTCCATCTTCATTTTTCCATGTAACTGTATAGTACTTATCTACTTTTTGATAATCTGCAGTATATGTTGCATCTTCTGTTGCAGCCACTATCTCCGGCGTCCAACCTCTAAATGCATATGCAAAAACTTCATCACTTCCTCTAGTTGGCAGTTCGCCTTTGTACTCAGGTATAGTGCCTTTTTCTACTAGAGAATCTACTAGTAAAATATTGCCGTCATAGTTTTTCCATGTAATTGTATAACAGTTAGATTTTTCAAGCTTTTTATATTCTGCAGTATACGTTGCATCTTCTGTTGCCTCTACAATTTCTGGTGTCCACCCCTCAAATATATATACAAATTTTTCATCATCAGGTCTTGTTGGCTCATCGCCTACATATTCTGGCATTATCCCTTTTTTTATACCCTTATCTAATCTTATGATAGAGTCATCATAGTTTTTCCATGTAATGTTACAATAATCCCTTCTATCTAAACTTAAAAACTTTGCTACATACACCATCCCCTCAGTTGCTTCAACGACTTCTGTGCTCCAACCCTCAAATACATATATGTAGTTTGCATCATCAGCTTTTTCAGGGATAGATCCTAAATATTGAGGCATAGTGCCACTTGCAACCTTCTCATCTATTTGTAATACAGAACCATTTTCATCAACCCATGCTATTTTATATGTATCCTCATCACAAGCGCTAAGAGTTAATATCATTAAAACAACTGCAACAATTGTTATAAGTACAAATATTAATTTTTTCATTTTTCACCTCATACAATAACTTTTAACCAATGTAAACGGTTTTATTACTTTTGATATTTACTATTTCAAATTCTAAATACTTTCATTTTGTTTTAAATATGTTTTGTATATTACATCATCTTTAACCGAATTTTTATTCTTATAACTTTTTATAAAGACTATTATTCCCAAACTGTTGGCTCACCATCAACATAATGCCAATGTGAATTATCTTTGTTTTCCGTTTCGCTATACCAATATGCTTTTTTGCTAGAATTCCAATTATATTTCCAGCCAAAAGGTTTTTCGGTAGCCTCACAGTAGATGTTATATAAAACATCACAATCCCCAAATGCAGCAATTATATGTTTTACACTTTCTGGGATAATAATTGATGCTAACGTACTGCAACCACTAAATGCTGATTCTCCAATAGACTCAACATCAGATAAGTCTATATTTGTCAAAGCAGTACAACCACTAAATGCAAAATCATCTATAAGAGTAACGCTACTTGGTATTGCAATTGTTTCAAGAGCGGAACAATTATTAAATGCACGGTCATCTATATGTGTAATAGAATCTTCCATTTCCACTATCTTTAGATTTGAGCAACCACTAAATGTCCTTTCAGGAAGAACTTTTATGCCATTACCAAGCGTTACGCTTACAAGAAGTGAGCAGTTTTCAAAAACACCTTTTCCTAAACTAGTAACACTATCAGGAATTGCTATATTTTTTATATGTGCTTGACTAAATGCATTATCTTCAATGATAGTAACGCTACTTGGTATAGTGATAGTATCAAAATTGACATGCTCAAAAGCATATTTGCCAATTGCAGTTACTCTACTTGGTATAGAAGATGTTTTTATCCCCGCTATTAGCTTGTTGGTTTCTTTTTCAATAATAGCATTGCAGCTCATTCGAGAATCATACACAGTATTGTCTTGTGCAACTGTAAGAGTTTTCATTTCTTCACACTTTCCAAGTGCCTGACTTCCTATATATTCGACATTTTTAGGAACTATCAGTGATTTTAACTTACGACAACCATACAAGGCGCTGTTACCGATATGTGTAAGACTGTCTGGGAATGTAATAGTTTCAAGGTTCTTACATTCAGAAAAAGCAAAATCGCTTATAACTTTACATCCATCTTTTACACTAAGCGTTGTCGCATTCAAGTTATATGGAGAAATAAATACTAGATACTTATTACTAGTATTGCCTAAATATTTATTGCCTTGTGTATCTTGATAGTATGTTAAACTTGTGCAAGAACGAAATGCATGTGAGCTTACTGATGTAATATTGTTTGGAAGATTTACCGTTTGAAGATCAGAACAAAAAGAAAATGTGCCATAAGGAATAGAATAAACCCCACTTGGAATATTAATAGAAGCAAGTTTATCGCAACTACAAAAAGCACAATCTTCAATCGCCTCTAGTCCCGTGCCTAATGTTGCAGTTCCTAGAGAAGTGCATCCATCAAAAGCACTTTTCCCAATAGTTTTAACACTATTTGGAAGACTGATTGTCGATAAACTAGTACACCCATCAAATGCACTTTCGCTGATTTTTTTCAAATTGTTTCCTAAAGTAATTGTTTGTAAATTCGTGTTATTTGCAAACAATCCATCAATTAATATCTTGCAATTATTGTTCATTACAAAAGTAGTTGGTGTATCATCGATAATGTCTACTAATACCACATGCTGGTTATCTGCATTTCCTAAATATTTCCCATTATTTTCTTCTTTAGGTGTTAATGATGTGCATCCAAAGAAAGCGTTTTCCCCTACTGTATCAACACCACTTGGTATTGAAATACTTGTTAAACTAGTGCAACCCCAAAATGCACTTTCTCCAATAGTTTTTACATTATTTGATAGGGTTATTGATGTTAAAGCAGTACATCCTAGAAAGGCAGAACTTGCAATAGTCTCTAGACTACTCCCAAATGTTATAGATTTTAATTTAGCACATCCTTGAAAAGCATAAGGTCCAATGGAGGTTAAACTATTTGGAAGAGTAATAGATGTTAAGGCAGTGCCAGCAAATGCATGCCCTGACATAGATTCAACCCCTTCCTCTATTGAAACTGATGCTAATTTTTCACATCCTCTAAAAACGTCTTCTCCAATAACCTTTATACTACTAGGTATAGTAACTGATTCTAAAACTGCATTCTCTGAAAAAGCCCGTTTTTCTAAAGCCGTAACAGACTTATTTTTATATTTTGCAGGAATCTCAACAGTTTTATCGTTTCCGATATATGCTTTAATAAAATAACTTTGGCCAACATCAACAAAAACAAAGTCACTAAACTTTGGCGTTGGAATAGTGTTAGGTTTGGTGGGTCTTTTAGGACTATTAGATTCTTCTTCTGTCTTTGCAATGCTATTAAATTCGGCTATATATGTTTGATTACCAGTTACTTCAGATATTGTAGGAGACCAACCACTAAAAACATAGTCATTATCATCATCTGATGGTTTTGTAGGATTTTCGCCATTATATTGTGGGATATCTCCCTTTTTGACATTTTCATCAACTTCTAAAACAGTTCCATCATAATTTTTCCATGTAACTGTAAAATTTTTGCAACCAGCAAGACATATTAGTATTAATAAAATCACTACAACTAATAAAAATGTTTTTTTCATATTGCCACCTTTTTGTTTATATAAATATGCTAAATTACAGGCTACTATCTAACCCTGTAAATTTAGAACAAATATC
The DNA here is from genome assembly GCA_012519885.1 of Bacteroidales bacterium. Classification (GTDB taxonomy): domain Bacteria; phylum Bacteroidota; class Bacteroidia; order Bacteroidales; family Paludibacteraceae; genus JAAYPI01. The sequence continues at coordinate 1,102 of JAAYPI010000026.1, read as the reverse complement.
AAAATGATTAATATACCATATTGTTTTTTAATTTTTTACTTTATGCCCCCATTATCCTTTCTTAACTTTATCAAGTCAATAGGCAAAGGTTTATTCGGTTAAATTTTGTCGTATTCGGTATATATATGCTTAAAAATTAAAAAAATAATTAGATAAAATTAAATATATAGCATTTCTTACGATAATAGATAATAATAAAAAAGGACTTAACTTTAGAAAATTTTTAAAACGAACCGCAGTTAGACTTAACATTAGACTTAATAAACAAGAAAAAAAGGACTCTAGTCCACCTAAAGTCCCCAAATAATATTTGCAATTGATATAATCTATCTCTGTTTTTTCACTATAAAACCATGCTATCTTAAGTATTTTTATCCCATCACTAGAACAAAGCTCAAGGTCAATACACAATATATAACTTATTTATCTTTCAATGCTTCTTCTCTTTCTTTATATGCCTTCAATTCTTCATTCATTTTTTTAATTTCTTGCTTCCATATAATATACATTATTAGCCAAATTAAAAAGTAAGCGACAGCAATCATAGCTATTAATATTAAGTAATTTATCCATTTATACTGCATCCACCTAAGTGCTGAAGCAACCACTAAAAAAGTAATAAGCACGGAAACAAAATGTGCAATAGTGGCTTGTAATAAGCTCCACGAATCAATATCAAAAAAACATGTACCAGCAAGACTTATTGCTCCAAATATTCCTGATAATATTGTTTGTAAGGTTATGGCAAGAGCTTTTCCCATTGCCTCAACTTGCATATCAAATACTATTTTTGCACCTTCACCATAAGCCAAGCTGAAAAATAGAGTAATAACATTGCCTAGCACCGCTCCAACAGCAAAGCCTATAAGTGCTTTTATGATTAACTTTTTCTTCATTTTACAGACTTGCCTCCCCTTAGTATCTCTCTTATGTGCTTTGTATATCGTCTTGAAGTATAAGATCTAATGCCATTTGCCATCTCAATCTTAATTACTCCTCCACCTTCAAAACTCCATTGTTTTACATATTTTAAGTTAACAATTTCAGATTGCGAAATTTTAACAAACCATGTAGGGTCTAATTTTTCTTCAACTTGATATAG
>JAAYPI010000025.1 GCA_012519885.1 Bacteroidales bacterium | reverse complement strand
TTTAAATATTTACCTTTCAATTATGCAAAATGCGTTCCCTTAATTTTTTATCCCAATGCGCGAGCAGAAATATTAAAAGGGGCTAGAATTTTTTTGAGTGAAGAATTTATTAATAATAGATATAAAAAAGTGCACATAGGTTACGATGATAATGATTTTGCTCATAACTGTGAAAAAACTATATTTAGAATTGCCGGTTCTGCAAAGTTTTTAGGTAAAACATTAATATTACGAGGTGCAAGATTAGATGTAAATGGTTTTTTTGAAATAGGTGATGATGCAGTTATTGGTTCATTATCAAGAATAAGAGTTTATAATAAGGTTATAATTGGCGATAATTCTAGAATAGCGCATGAAGTCCAAATTTTTGATACCAATTTTCATTATATAGTTGATGTAAATAATTTTGAATTTAAACCTATGTCGAGACCAATAATTATTGGAAATAATTGTTGGATAGGGAATAGAACAACTATTAATCCTGGTACAATAATACCTGATTTTACTATTGTTACATCAAATTCATTAGTAAATAAAGACTATTCTGATATTGACCCATATACACTTATTGGTGGACTACCATGTAAAGTTATTAAGAGTGGAATTGTTAGAGTTTGGGATAGAAAAATTGAGCATGATTATAAGTTGAAAGAGTTTGAATGGTATAGAAATTTGAATAAATAAATAAATAAATAAATAAATTATGTTTTCCATTGTCATTCCACTATATAATAAAGCTAAGAGCATTGCAAATACCATTCAAAGTATTCTAGGTCAATCTTTTGCCGACTTTGAATTGATTATTGTAGACGATGGCTCTACCGATAACAGTGTGCAGGTAGTGAACCAATTTACTGACAAGCGTATTCGCCTCATTCATAAAGAGAATGGAGGCGTTTGTTCTGCTCGTAATGTGGGCATTTTGCACGCTCAATACGATTATATCGCTCTGCTCGATGCCGATGATCAGTGGGATACCGATTATTTATTGGAGCAACAGAAGTTAATTAACGAGTTTCCCCAAGCGGCTATGTGGGGCATTAATTTTGCCGAACTATTTGATGGAAAATTAATCAGAGAGTTAGAAACAGCACTTCCTAAAGGCTATCGTGGTCTAGTGGAAAACTATTTTGGTATGAAAGGGCGTGTGTCCGATTTGTATTGTTCGTCGTCGGTAGTCATTCGTAAGTCCGCTTTCGATGTGGCGGGTTTATTCGATGAGCGATTGAAATATAGCGAAGACATTGATATGTGGTATCGTATTATTATCCATTTCCCAGTGGTTTTTTACGACCGTTATATGGCTTTTTACCAATACGATGCGGAGAATAGAGCGATGAATAATGCGCGAAAATTGCGTTATTTTTTACCCTATTACGTCGATAAATACAGCATTTATAAATCGCATACCGATTTTTATACATTTATACAGCGTTGGAGTGCTGTACATATTAGTCCCTATTATTTTGGGAGCGATAAAACGCAAAGAGCGGATGCTAAAGTGGCGGTTCGCAAATTGGATTATTCGGTGTTGCCAACTAAATACAGGTATTTATTCAAAACACCTTATTGGTTGGGTCGCATTGTTTATGTTATTTCTAACTTAAAACAACGTTTACTTAAATGATATCTATTGTCATTCCATTATACAACAAAGCACAAAGTATTGCCAATACCATTCGCTGTATTCAACAGCAAACGTATCAAAACTTTGAAATCGTGGTCGTCAATGATGGCTCTACTGATCAAAGTGAAAACGTTGTGGCATTAATACCTGATAACCGTATAAAATTATATAACAAATCCAATGGAGGAGTTTCTTCTGCACGCAATTATGGTATTCAAAAAGCTAAGTATGAATACATAGCGTTTCTGGATGCAGATGATTATTGGGAACCTACTTATTTAGAGGAATTGGTAAAATTAATAAATGATTTTCCCAATGCAGGACTCTATGGTTTGGGGTTTGGTCATATATGGCAAGAAAACAAGGAGTTAATAAATCATGATTTACCAGACCTGTTTAGAGGAATAATCGAAAATCCATGGCAAAGAGGTTGTCTCTATTGGACAGGTAGTAGTACTACTACTAAAACGGTTATCAATAAAGTTGGTTTATTTGATGAACGCATATCATACGGTGAGGATTTGGATATGTGGTATCGAATTTTACTTAGATATTCAGGTGTATTTTATAATAAAACATTAGCTTATTATCGTCAAGATTCAGAAAATAGGGCGATGGATAAAGTGATTCCATTGAATTCTTTCTTGCCATTTTATATTGAAAAGTATTCACGAGATCGTAAAGAAAATCACTCCTTTTGTATTTATTTTGATAGGCAGTGTTTGTATTTTTTATTTCCATACATATTACACAATAGACGAGATAAAGAGTTAAAAAGGATATTGCGACAAATCGATTTTTCGCAACAGAAATTATCGATGCGATTACGTTTTTGGTGTCCACGATTGTATAATTTTTATTTGAAGCTAAAATAAAAACCATTATATTATAAAACGTTGATTTATAAACAATTAAAATTTTGTGAATAAGTAATTTGTGAATAATTTCTACCCCTCGTTGAAAACGAGGGGTAGGGCGATAGGGAGATTGTGTCTCATATTGATGAATATTAAGTCAAATTCTTTTTTACATTTTAATAAAATAACGTACCTTTGTCTTAATTTTAATGAGCAATACAATGATATTATCAATTATAGTTCCTGTATATAACGTTGAAAAATACACTAGCGAAGTGTATAGATAGTTTGTTACAGCAAGACCTTGCTCCCGAAAGTTACGAAATAATTCTAGTAAACGATGGTTCTACTGATGGAAGCGAAAACATTGCAAAGCAATATGAAGCAACTTACAAGCATATAAAATTGATTATACGGACCAATGGCGGGTTAAGTGTAGCTCGCAATACAGGATTGTTTCATGCCAAAAAGTTATTACGATGCTGACCATTTGTCTGAAATTGGTTCAAAAAAACTATCACAGTTAATGAACGATATTCTTCTTCAATTTAAATAACTTACGATAGTATAAAGTCGTTCTAAGTATATTTCATAAGGTTTGAGTTTATTTTTTAGCTTATCTTTGTAAAGTGAGGGTTAAAATTCTTAAGTGTTGACTGATATGATTTTACAGTGTTAATAGACAATTGAATATCTATGATAAAGTTAAGTATTATTGTTCCTGTTTATAATGTTGCGCCTTATTTAGCTAAATGTTTGGATAGTTTGTTATGCCAAGACTTAGAAGCAGAAGAGTATGAAATTGTTTTGGTGTATGATGAGTCAATAGACGACTCCCTAAAAATAGCTAAAAACTATGCAACTACTTATTCGCATATTAGATTGATTATAGAAACAAAGAAAAGTTTGGGTGGGGCTCGTAATACAGGAATAGAAAATGCTAGAGGTATCTATATATGGTTTGTAGATTCAGATGATTATGTGAGAACTAATTCTTTAGGTCAATTATTGGACAAAATGAGTAAGTTGAATTTAGATGCTCTACGTCTAAATTATTATAGTGTTGATGGATTTGGACAGATAATCTCAAAAGGCGTTTCCTATAATGTTGATTATTCTTCGCAAGTGGTTGATGGGCGAACTTTTTTAGTAGATCGACTTGGATACGCTTGTTATTCCGTTATGTATATTATACGTACTAAGTTACTGCGTGACAATAATCTATATTTTTATGAGAAGATTTATTTTGAAGATGTTGAATGGTTACCTCGGGTATTAATAAACATTCGTAGAATTACTTCTCATTCTATCCCAGTGTATTATTATTTGCAACGTTCAGATTCAATGACACATAATAAATCTTTGAAGGAAGTTCGCAAATTAGTTAATGATAAATTATTGGTTATAGATCGTTTAAACCAAATTTGTATAGAACAAAGTTCTTTAAAGGTTCAGAAATGGTTTAAAGGGATGATTTCCTTTTCAGTGCAAACTTTATTGTCATCAATATCGTATACTTTACCTAAAGATGAAGTACACAGATATATTTATTACTTAAAGGTGAAAAATGTTTTTCCTTTAATCTATTATCAATTAAATATCAGAAAAAAAATGAATATTTTTATTATTAATATATCTCCCACGTTGTATTGTTTTTTGAAACAAATTAGATTTAAAAGATAAATAAATGAAAAAGATTTTAGTTACAGGATCCGATGGATTTATTGGTTCACATTTAACCGAGATGTTATTAAAAGAAGGACATCAAGTTAAAGCCCTTTCTCAATATAACTCATTTAATTATTGGGGTTGGTTAGATGATATTTCACATCCCAATTTAGAAGTTTTATCGGGCGATGTGCGCGATCCACACTACTGTAAACACATATCAAAAGGCATTGATGTAATATATCATTTAGCTGCCTTAATAGCTATACCTTATTCTTATGTTGCACCCGATAGCTATGTGGATACCAATGTAAAGGGTACACTCAATATATGCCAAGCAGCAAAAGAAAATGGAGTTAAACGAGTACTTATTACATCTACTTCAGAGGTATATGGAACTGCTCTTTATGTTCCAATAGATGAAAAACATCCAAAACAGCCGCAATCGCCTTATTCAGCCTCAAAAATTGGAGCCGATGCAATGGCAATGAGTTTTTTCAATGCGTTTGAATTACCTGTTACCATTGTTCGTCCATTTAATACATACGGTCCTCGCCAGTCAGCAAGAGCTATTATTCCAACAATAATTTCTCAAATTGCGGGCGGAGCAAAACAGATAAAATTGGGAGATTTAACCCCAACAAGGGATTTTAATTTTGTAAAAGATACTTGTCGTGGTTTTATACAATTAGCCTCGTGCCAAGAAGCTATTGGCGAAGAAGTAAATATTGCTAGTAATTATGAAATTTCAATGCGAGACACCTTAGAGCTAATTGCAAAGATTATGAAGTCTGATGTACAATTTGTGGAAGATGAACAACGATTAAGACCAGCAAAATCAGAGGTGTTCCGATTGTGGGGAGATAACACAAAGATAAAAGCTTTAACAGGTTTTGAACCTGAATATTCTATTGAAAAGGGCTTAACAGAAACGATTAACTGGTTTGTAAAACCCGAAAACTTAGCCAAATATAAAGCAGGAATATATAACCTATAAAGTCCTTAAAAATGAAAAGAGCTATACTATTAGCAGGTGGAAAAGGAACCCGCCTTAAGCCATATACACTTACAATGCCCAAGCCTTTGGTACCTGTGGGTGATTATCCTATTATCGAAATAATTATTAGACAATTAGCTAAAAATGGGTTTACTCACATAACACTTACAGTTAATCATATGGCTGATATGATTAAGGAATTTTGTGGTGATGGTTCTAAGTGGGGAATACTTATAGATTATTCGTTAGAAACCAAACCATTGAGTACCATGGGTCCCTTGAAATTAATTCAAGATTTGCCCGAAAATTTTTTAGTAATGAATGGTGATGTTTTGACCAATATTGATTATGGTCAGTTTTTTGATAAACATGTACAAGAGGGTAATGTTTTTACTGTTTCGGCATACGAAAGAGATCATAAGGTTGATTATGGTGTATTAGAAACGAATGAAACCAATCAATTAGTTGCTTTTAAAGAAAAACCCATTTTACATTATAAGGTTAGTATGGGTGTATATATGCTCAATAAGGCTTGTTTAGATGTAATACCCGATGATACATTTTATGGATTTGACCATTTAATGTTGGACTTGATTAAGAATAATAATCCAGCTACAGTAAAAGTATTTGATGGTTATTGGCTTGATATTGGTCGTCCTGATGATTACGAACAGGCAATTAACGATTATCAAGCAGGATTAATTAACATTTAAAACACCAAATACTATGACAATAGCCATAACTGGAAGCGATGGATTTGTTGGAAAATACTTGCTCAATTCTTTAAAAAATAGAGAACATTTAAATATTATTCCAATTGATTTAACCCAAGGGATTAACGCCTGCAATTGGGACGAAATAAAAGATATTAAAGCAGATGTATATATTCATTTAGCCAATAAGTCGTTTGTGCCCGATTCGTATAACAATCCTCATTCGTTTTATGATGTAAACCTCAAAAGCACCCTCAACATGCTTGAGTTATGCAGAATAAATGGAGCAAAACTTATCTATTTAAGTTCTTATGTGTATGGAGCTCCAGAATATTTACCAATAGATGAAAACCATCCAATAAAAGCATTTAATCCGTATGCACAAACAAAAGTAATGTGTGAGTCTATGTGCGAAGGTTTTGCTCGTGATTTTTCGGTTCCAATTATAGTATTTCGCCCATTTAATATTTATGGTGTTGGACAATCTGAAAACTTTTTATTACCAATGATGGTAAAACAAATGAAAACAGGTAAGATACAGGTAAAAGATGACAGACCTAAACGTGATTATGTACATGTAAGAGATGTGGTACAAGCCATAGAATGTGCTATAGATTATACACCACAACAAGTAAAATTATGCGAAATAATCAATATTGGTTCTGGTACAAGTTACTCTGTAAAAGAAATTGTTGACATATTAATTTCTTTATCCAATACACAAATTGATTATTCAGCTACTGGAGAAACTAGACCTTCGGAAATAATGGATACCATTGCCAATGTTGATAAATTAAAACAAATTGGTTGGCAACAAAAGGTTTCATTAAAAGAAGGATTGGCTGAGATGATTGCCTATTATCAAAAGTAAACAACAATGAAAGTCTTACTAATTTGCAGTAAAAATTCTGGGAAGGTCGTTCCATTTATAAGCCAACAAGCAGATTCTCTATGCTCCATGGGCGTGTCAATTCTTCGCCTCCTTTTCAACAAGTGGGAAAGATATTAAAACACAAGGGAGGGTGTTTTTTAGTAAATAAATTGAAATAAGAATTTTAATCCTCGACCCATTTTCAAAGAGGGGTGTAGGGAGCGTATTAAAATAGTAGATACTTCGCAAAGTGCATATCGCAAAAAGCGATATATTGTGTGTTGTTAGTGAAAACCCTCTTTTCCTCGCTGAAAGCGAGGGAAGAGTTGTCTTAGCATTTTCAACGTATGTATAAATATCTATTATTAAAAAAACATTGAAAAGGAGTGCTATGGACGATTACATGTATAAAAACAATTGAATTGTAAGATTTTCTGAAATAATTAAGTACTTTTGCAAGCAAATTGATTATTCCTAATTTTTAATAACTCAGTATGTTATTTAATTCATTAGAATTTGCCCTAT
>JAAYPI010000024.1 GCA_012519885.1 Bacteroidales bacterium | reverse complement strand
TCGGATGGTAAAAACTACGATACCAATTTCTACAATCTCGATGTAATTATTTCAGTTGGTTATCGGGTAAAATCGCCACAAGGTACTCAGTTTCGTATTTGGGCAACCCAAAAACTGAAAGAATACATCATCAAGGGTTATGCACTGAATGATGAGCGTTTCAAAACAGGAACTTCGATGAATTATTTCAACGAACTGCAGGAACGCATCCGCGCAATTCGCCTTTCGGAGAAATTTTTCTACCAAAAAATCAAAGACATTTACACTACGAGCATCGACTACGATCCCAAAGATGAAAAAACCATTGAGTTTTTTAAGGTAGTCCAAAATAAACTACTTTGGGCAATCAGCGAGCAAACGGCAGCCGAATTGGTGTATCGGCGTGCAGATGCAAGTTTGCCTATGATGGGAATGCTTTCTTACGACAAAGAGCAGGCTACTTCTATCAAAAAATCGGAAGTAAGTATTGCCAAAAACTACCTGAATGAAGACGAGATGAAGTTACTTGGGCTTTTGGTAGAGCAATATTTGGCTTTTGCCGAAACAATGGCACAACAACATATACCCATGTATATGAAGGATTGGATTGCTCGGTTGGATATTATTTTGAAACTAAACGGCAGAGAATTACTTACTCATGCAGGTAAAATATCTCATCAGTTGGCATTGAAAAAATCGGGAGAAGAGTATGAAAAATTCAAGAACCGACAAAAAGCGATTGAAAAAGCAACGAGTTTGAAAGAATTAGAAGAAGACATTCTCAAACTAAAAAAATCAAAGTCATGAAATTCACCGAACATAAACTCGAAACCACCTTTATCCAACTGCTATCGGAAAAGGGCTATATGCACAGCACGGGTGTATCGGTGCCACGTGCTTCGGTGGATGAGGCGCTGATAGAAGATGATTTGCGGCGGTTTTTGTTGTCACGGTATCAGGCAGAAAACTTGACGGGAAATGAGGTAAATTCCATTATTTTACAACTAAAATCCCTTCCTGCAAGTGATTTGTACGAAAGCAACAGGCGGTTTATGCAGATGCTTTCGGACGGTTTTATTCTGAAAAGGGAAGACCGCACGCAGAAAGATATCTATATTGAGCTTATTGATTACAGAGGATTGGAAAAACAGCTACAACTTGGCCCTGAAATGGCTATTATCCTGGCTGCGGATAAAGATGAAGAAGACTACTCACCCGATAAGAATATTTACAGATTTGTAAACCAAATGGAAATCGTGGGTACCGAAAAACGTATTCCCGACGGAATTATTTACGTAAATGGTTTGCCTTTAGTGGTTTTTGAATTTAAGACAACCATTGAGGAAAATACCACTATTCATGATGCTTACAAACAACTTACGGTACGTTATCGTCGTGATATTCCCGTGCTTTTTAAGTACAATGCTTTTTGCGTTATCAGCGACGGTATAAACAACAAGGCGGGTTCGTTTTTTGCCCCTTACGAATTTTATTATGCATGGCGAAGAGTGGCAGGTTCGGCAAAAGATGCTGAAGGCATCAGCAGTATGTTTACATTAATTAAAGGAATGTTTAATAAAAACCGTTTTCGGGATATCCTTCGCAACTTTATCTTTTTTCCCGACACTGGAGATAAAGAAACGAAAATTGTTTGTCGCTATCCGCAATATTACGCTGCTCGGGCTTTGTTTGAAAATATCAAGCATGAGCAAAAACCGCACGGTAACAGTAAAGGCGGAACCTATTTCGGCGCTACCGGCAGCGGCAAAAGTTTCACGATGCTTTACCTGACCCGCTTGCTGATGAAAAGCGAACATTTTGCAAGTCCTACGATAGTACTGATTACAGACCGCACCGATTTAGACGACCAACTTGTGGCACAATTTATCAATGCCAAGAAATTCATCGGCGACGACACGGTACAAAGCGTCGAAAGCCGTACTGATTTACGTGAAAAACTACAAGGCAGACAAAGCGGAGGCGTTTTCCTTACCACCATCCAGAAATTTACCGAAGATACGGAACTACTTACCAAACGTAGTAATGTGATTTGCATTTCGGACGAAGCACACCGTACACAAACCAATCTTGAGCAAAAAATCACTATTACCGAACAGGGTGTTATTAAATCGTATGGCTTTGCCAAATATCTGCACGATTCATTGCCCAATGCCACTTACGTAGGTTTTACAGGAACACCCATAGATGCTACTTTGGATGTTTTCGGTCCGGTGGTGGATGCCTACACCATGACTGAATCGGTTCGTGATGAAATCACTGTGCGCATTGTTTACGAAGGCAGAGCTGCTAAAGTGGCGTTAGATAATAGTAAATTAGAAGAGATTGAACGTTACTATGAAGCAGCTGCGGAAGCGGGAGCCAATAAATACCAAATTGAACAAAGTAAAAAAGAGACTGCCAAGATGAATACCATCCTTGGCGACACGAAACGTTTACAGAATGTTGCCGAAGATTTTGTTGCTCATTACGAAAAACGTGTTTTGGAAAAAGCATCGTTGAAAGGCAAAGCAATGTTTGTTTGCAGCAGCAGAGAAATCGCTTACGAATTATTTAAGCGAATTATAGCTCTTAGACCCGAATGGAACGAAATACGTGAAGCAGATGAAGATGCAGAACTTTCCGACAAGGATAAAAAGGAGTTGAAACCGATTGAGCGTATAAAAATGGTAATGACCCGCTCAAAAGACGACGAGAAAGAACTTTGGGATTTGTTAGGAACAAAGGAAGACAGAAAAGAGCTCGACAGACAATTCAAAAATGAGAAATCTAACTTTAAAATCGCTATCGTGGTGGATATGTGGCTCACAGGCTTCGATGTGCCTTCTTTAGACACTATTTACATTGACAAGCCAATTCAACAGCATAGTTTAATACAAACTATTTCGCGGGTCAATCGGAAAGTGGAAGGTAAACACAAAGGTCTTGTGGTAGATTATATTGGAATAAAAAACAAAATGAATTTAGCGCTTGCACAATACGATAAAATGGACGGCAAAAATTTTGAGGATATTTCTCAATCGCTCGTAATTATGCGCGACCATTTGGATTTGCTAAAACGCCTGATGCACAAGTTTGATGATACAAAATATTTCAAAGGTTTTGCTTTGGAACAGCTGAATACGCTGAATATGGCAGCCGAATTTGCACAGCAAACCAAAGAGACGGAAACTCGATTTATGGGATTAACAAGACGATTGAAAGCAGCTTATGATATTTGCGTGGGAAGCGAGCAAATAACGCAGGAGGAGCGAGACCATGTGCATTTTTATATGGCCGTTCGCTCTATTATTTTCAAGTTGACTAAAGGTGATACTCCCGATGTGGTACAAATGAACAACCGTGTGCGTGAAATGATTGAAGAAGCTTTGCGAAGCGACGGAGTGGAGGAAATCCTGAAAATCGGTGAAGATGCCAAAAGTGAACAGGATTTGTTTGACGGAGCCTATTTGGCTAAAATCAATAGGATAAAGCTACCCAATACGAAAATCAAACTTTTGCAAAAACTATTGACAAAAGCTATTGGGCAATTACGAACAGTAAACCGCCTGAAAGGAATTGATTTCAGCCGCAGGATGCAACAATTGGTAGAGCAATACAACGACCGTTCGGCGAATGATATTTTGCGAAGCGAGGTATATGAAGAAATGGCTGAACAACTTACCAACTTGATTTGGGATGTTCACAAAGAGTTTACTGCCGGAGAAGAATTGGGAATTGACTTTGAAGAAAAAGCCTTTTATGATATACTAAAAGAGCTGTGCGTGAAATACGATTTCACATATCCGGACGACAAAATGATATTATTGTCTAAAAAGGTAAAAGAGTTAGTGGATAGCCAATCCCGTTATCCCGATTGGAATAAGCGTGAAGATATAAAATCGGCATTGAAAGTGGGATTAATTTTACTGCTTGATGAATACAATTATCCACCCGTTGAACAAGATGAAGTTTATGTAGAAATCTTTGAACAAGCGGAGAATTTTAAGAAAAATAGGGTATGACGCTTTGAAAAATACAACCTGAAATAACAAGAAGGGAGCTTGCCAAAAAGTTAGATAGAACGGAAGACAGTTTTCATTCTTTTTGAAGAAGAAAACAAGGACAATTAAATTTATATTAAAAAATCCCGATGATATTAATCACCGGGATT
>JAAYPI010000218.1 GCA_012519885.1 Bacteroidales bacterium | reverse complement strand
AGGAAATAAAGAAAGTATTATTAAAGCGAATGATCCCGCAAAATGGGGAATAAAGGATGGGGAGACTATATATTTTCTTGAAAATTATGATTCAGAGAAAAATTATGGTACATTAATGTCCTCATCTATTAAGGGCGGGGTAGCAGAAAAACAGGTAAAGGTTGATGATGAAGTAAACGAGTTTTTCTTCGGCAATGAAAACGGAAATTGCTATTATTTTAAGGATATTAGAAATGATTCGGGGGATTTATATTTAAACGGCAAAACTATTGCTACAGACGTATTTGTTGATTTCCTATACAGTTATAAAGGAACCGATACACTTGTTTATTATACCGATTATAGCGATAAAAATGATAAGGGAACACTTTGCATACTTAAAAAAGGCAAGGAAATAAAAATCGATGATGATGTAAGTTTCTTTGTGCCTGTCAATGAAAAAACCATAGCCTATTTGGTAGACTATAATTTTAGTCGAGAAAGAGGTGACTTAAGGTTGTATAATGGTAACAACAAAACAACACCGGTAGATTCAGATGTTACCGCTTTGCTTTGGGATTTAAGGATGATGTGGGAAAAAAGTTATTAACAAATTTGATTCTATGTTGGGGGGATGATTTGTGTCAAATGAATCAATAAATAAGTTCCAAAATGCTGTTACACGCGCTACAGCAGCAATAGGCGTAAAAGCTTCCGTGTTTGTTGGCAGCGCTAAGTTAAAAACACAGATAGGAACTTTGAAAAATGAAATCGAGAAATTGAGTTTGGATCTTGGAAAGAATATATTCAGATTATGGAATGAAGGCAAAGTGGACCGAGAATTGATTGATGAAAAATGCACCGCTATCAAGAAAAAATATGAGAATATAAACAAGCTGAACACTGAAATTGAAAAACTCGAGCGTGAAGAAGCTAATATTATGGGTGTAAAAACAAAACAGAAAGTCCCTGAACTCGGTAAAAAACCATTGTTTAGTTGCCCAAATTGTAATGAAACCTATGATACGCCGGTAAAATTCTGCCGCAAATGCGGGACAAAAATATAAGGTTCGAAGGATTCACGGAAGGCGGAATTCTGTATAATATCCGCGAATGATAATTTTAGGGAGCTGTTATACATTAATTACGTGTACGATTTGATAAAGGGTGGGTAGGGGCCTTTACCTTTCGGTAGCATATATACTACCCGGGAAGCAAAGGGTCCCACCCACCCCGGTTTTTTGTAACTGCAGATTTTCACTTGACAAATATAAACAATAAACCTATAGTATATGAAATAACACAAATAGACCGGACATATAAAAATAAAGGGAAGAATAGAGAAACAATCAACATAAGGGAGATTTACAAATCTGAAGTTGGGGGATTTTTAAAACCGAAGGGGGGAATTGCATGAGATATAAAATAATATTTAAAGATAAGGTAGAAAATGTAGACAAGGAATTGTTAAAAAAGATACGGTCTAAACACAGTAACGATATAGAAGGAATAGACGATCTCTATGAGCAGCTGGTTCTGCATGGCACCTGTGATAGTTATACAGCATCAAAAATCTATTATGTGGCCTACACATTGGCCTTGGAGAACATAGAATTAATACTGATAAGAGTGAATTAAACTCTGATATGAATGGCAAGGAGATAGCAAACAAAGCGTCGCCTTGCCACATTTTTGTGGCAGGGGGACGCCTTGTGGCAGGGGGACGCCTTGTTTGCCACATTGGGGTAGACATGCCGGAACCAGTTCAGTT
>JAAYPI010000201.1 GCA_012519885.1 Bacteroidales bacterium | reverse complement strand
CTTGCCTCTTGAGAGACAAGACCCCAAAAATGCACCCCAGGGTATTTATACTAAGATTTGTTTTAAATTAAAACTACCCTATTAGAAAGGCAAAACAAGTTCCATATAGAATCAAGAATGCTTTTTAAAAATAAAATCATGACCACTTGTTATGCAGGTCATGATTTTAAACATTAGTGAAGAATTTCTTTGGTAGCCCAAGCTTAACATTTTCTCTATATTTGCAGATGAGATAATTTAATCTATTCCCAAATATGCCGTTCCAAGGCTCTATACTGAATAGCTTCCGCTAAATGATTAAGTCTAATGTTATCAGAGCCTTCTAGATCAGCAATTGTACGGGCAACTTTTAAAATACGATCATGGGCTCTGGCACTTAAACCTAGCTTATTAAAGGCATCCTTTAATAAACTTTTACTCTCTTTATCTAACTTACAATATTTTTTAATATAGGAGGCTTTCATCGCGGCATTATTAAAAAATTCAGTTCCTTTATATCTTTCCAATTGAAATTGCCGTGCTTTTTCAACTCTTTTTCGTACCGTATAAGAATCTTCCTCTTCCTCTTCTCGTTGTAATTCGCTAAAATCCACACGGGGAATTTCTATCTGTAAGTCTATCCGATCCAACAAGGGCCCGCTGATTTTATTACGATATTTTTGGGCTTGATAGGGAGTACAGGAACATTCTTTTATCGTATCACCGTAAAAACCGCACGGACAGGGATTCATAGCTGAAATCAAAATGAATTCTGCTGGATAGGTAAGTTGGGCTGCTACTCTAGATACAGTAACTTTGCTCTCTTCCAAAGGTTCCCGGAGAGCCTCCAAAACATCCTTAGGGAATTCTGGTAGCTCATCCATAAATAAAACACCATGATGGCTTAAACTAACCTCCCCCGGCCTTGGTACCCTGCCCCCACCAATAATACTTGCGGCTGAAGCGCTATGGTGGGGAGCTCGAAAGGGTCTTTGAGTAATTAAAGGTTGATCAGAGGGCAAAAGGCCCGAAATACTATATATTTTAGTTATTTCTAAACATTCCTTTAAAGTTAAAGAAGGTAGAATTCCAGGTAGGCATCTAGCTAACATGGTTTTCCCAGACCCTGGGGCTCCTATCATAATTATATTATGTCCCCCTGCAGCAGCTATTTCCAAGGCTCTTTTAGCTTCACCCTGACCTTTCACATCCTTAAGGTCATACTTTAAAGGGATTTCTCTCTCTAAAAGCTCTTCTATCTGGGGAGCCTCAATAGGTTGATAATTTTCTTCATTCCTTAAAAAATTAACTACTTCCTTTAAAGACG
The DNA here is from genome assembly GCA_012519885.1 of Bacteroidales bacterium. GTDB lineage: Bacteria > Bacteroidota > Bacteroidia > Bacteroidales > Paludibacteraceae > JAAYPI01. Next base: position 277 of record JAAYPI010000201.1, on the reverse strand, counting down.
AGAAGCCATAACAAGGGCTTCCCCCCATAGCACCTTCTGGACCATTATCCATGGGAACCAGCAATATTTTATTTTTTTTAGAAATATTTAAGGAAATAGGTAAAACCCCATTGACTTTTCTTAAATTACCTTCTAAACCCAATTCCCCTACTACGATTTTATTGTCTAGGGCTGATAATTCTATTTGATTGGTAGCAGCTAAAATAGCCAAGGCTATGGGCAAATCAAAACTAGGCCCCTCTTTTTTAATATGAGCAGGAGCCAAATTTACTACGAT
>JAAYPI010000023.1 GCA_012519885.1 Bacteroidales bacterium | reverse complement strand
GGGCAAGTAAATGATAAAATAAACGATTTAAAACACTTTAATACTAATCACTCTTTTAACTATTTAGACGCAATCTAAATTACGCAAAATGTTTGGAAAACAAAATTAATGTTGTACATTTGTAGCATAAAACTAAAAAAACTATGGAAACAAAAACTTGTCAAACAGTGAAGGAATTTTTTAAATTCCTGAACGATTACGAAGGCGAAATTTGGATAAGAAGGAATAAGGCTTATAATGCGAATGGCGAATTAGTAGCTGAATATAACGCTAAATTCTAAACTATGATAAAACTATACAAAGGCGATTGCCTTATTGAAAGCGACAAAATAGAAAGTGGGAGCGTTGATTTGATATTGACTGATTTGCCGTATGGGACGATGAAAAATATTGCAAGTAGCGAAACTGTTAAACACGGTATGCAAAATAAAACTAATTGGGATAATGTTATTGATACTGATAAGATAATGAGTATTGCTAATAGAATACTGCGTAAAAATGGTAAAATGGTTTTATTTGCACAACAACCATTTACAAACGAATTGATGAATAAGGCAATACCAAACATACCATTTTGCTATTCTATGATTTGGGAAAAAGACCATTACGCAAATGCTTTAATTGCTAAAAAAGCACCTGTTAATTATTATGAGGATATTTTAGTATTTAGTAAACTACATGGAAATTATAAAGATGAAGTTAGGGAAGTAGCTAAAAAGATTAAGGCATTTGTAGGATTGCCCACAAGCAAGATAAGAAGAATTATAAAAGGTAATCTAAGCAGGTTTTTCTGTTTTAATGATAAGACGTTTTTAATCTGTACTGAAAGCACATACAATGAATTGATTGAAGTATTCGGAATTGATAAAATGGAAGGGTTTAAACCTTATTCTGAATTAAAGGATATAAATAAAAAATATGAAAGTACTTTCAACCTATGGGAGGGTAAAAAACATAAAAGCAATATACTAAAATACAAAAAGGATTATGATGGATACCACCCAACGCAAAAGCCTGTTTTATTACTCGAAGATTTGATAAAGACTTTCAGCAACGAGGGCGATTTAGTAGTTGATTTGACAATGGGTAGTGGCTCGACCGGAGTAGCTTGTAAAAACACAAACCGTAACTTTATTGGAATAGAGAAAGACGAAAACTATTTCAAAATAGCAGAACAGCGGATAAACGCACGGACGCTGTTTTCTTAAACTATGTTAAAGAATATAATTTTTAAAATAATTGCAGAAAAGAAAGCAAGGAATATCGAACCGGCACACGCATTTTTCAGAGATGTGTTCGACCGAGCCACGATTGAAGGTATCGCAGCTGATGAAATTAGAAATGGGCTTAACGAGCTTTATTTAGCTGGCGAGATTGAAGTTGGGGAGACGTTGAATGATAAATGGATTAGAATTATATAACGTTTACAAGTATGTTTAGTTGCGGATTTACCGCAGAAACTTAATTAAAAACACAAAATATGAATAACGTAGAAAAGTCTATAAAGGGACTGAAACCGCAATTAAATACACTTGGTGTTAGCGGTAGTTACAGG
>JAAYPI010000004.1 GCA_012519885.1 Bacteroidales bacterium | reverse complement strand
GTTAGCGGCAAGGTAAAAAAACACTGCGACACGATTTGGCGTTGTTGAGTCTTAATTTTGAGAGAAAAAAAATATAATTATGAATAAAATACAAGCATACTTTGACTACTTCGATAAATATCGAGGTGTTGAAAATTGGGGATGGTATAAAAGTTTAACATATTGGTTAAACATAGCATCTGAAATTAAAAATATTGTTATCTCTGATACCGAAATTAAGGGGAAATCTAATGAAGAAATAAATAAGATAATTTCTGACAAATCAGACAACAAGCTAAAAACTGTTGGTGACTTTTTTGATAGGTTTTTGTTTTATCAAGATAATGGACTTGGAAACATTGGACAAGGAGTAATTTGGGATTCTGAAGATAACCCTCACAAAACAGCCATTAAAGAAAAAATAAATAAAGATTATTTTATTGAGTTACTTCAGTGTAAAGATATTTCCCAAGCAGACACGAAAATTGATAATATTATAGAGGGGAAAAATTATGAAGCGGCTAAGATTCGTCTTTTGCGTGCATTGTTCCCTGCTGACTTTGCAGCTGTTGATGCACCAAATAAATTATGGCGTTTACTAAATGCTTTAAAAGACAAGCTTAATATATCTACAAATGGGAATAATGTTCAAAGGCATCAAGAGTTGATGCACCTTGTTGATTGTGCTGATTTAAGCAAAAAACAAATATTTTTTTGGGAGTTGTTTTATATGCTAGAAAACAATCTTAATCTAAAAAAAGCTATTGTTTATTACGGTGCGCCTGGAACTGGAAAAACATTTAAAGCAAAAAATATAGCAAAACAATTTATTGACCAGCATCGAATTAAAATTGAAAGTAAAACTAAAAATAATTATCAAGTAAAGACGGTACAATTTCACCCTTCCTATTCCTATGAGGATTTTATTGAGGGAATCAGACCAAGTTCTGATAAATCATTAAAATTATTCAATGGTACTTTTAAAGAATTTTGCAAGACAGCTGGAGAAAAAGAAATTAATCTTTACAAAGATATTGACTTCATAAACAACGATAGTTTCAAAGAGAGAGACTATAGGTTTAGTTTGATTAAAGTCTCGGAATTAAACGATAATCAAAAACAAATTTTAGGGATAGATTCAATTATGCCAGAAGGTATAACAGTTGAAGAAGTTATTGAACCTGCATTTTTCATAATTGATGAAATCAATAGAGCAGAACTATCAAGAGTTTTTGGCGAATTGATGTTTAGTCTAGAATATCGTGGCTATAATGGTAAAATAAAAACTCAATACTCGTATCTTAATAACGAATCAGATGATAGTGTTTATTTCTGGGATAATTCAGAAGATTGGTTCTTTATTCCACAAAATGTATATATCATCGGCACAATGAATAACATTGACCGTTCGGTTGATAGCTTTGATTTTGCTTTAAGACGACGTTTTATGTGGGAAGAAATTCAGCCTGATTTCAATACCGTGCGGAATATTCTTAGTGCAAATTGGAAAAATGATTTGGCAATAGCATTTGAGAGATTAAACAAGAGGATTGAAAGTGAAGAATTATTGGGTAAAGATTATAGAATAGGACATTCATATGCATTAGAAATAACACCTATACAAAATAGATTTGATTCTGTTACGGAAGTTAAAAAATTTCTATGGTCTGACTATGTAATGCCCTTGTTAGAAGAATATTTACGTGGCTTAGGTGATGAAAATAAAGCACAAGAGAAATTAAATCAGTTCAAAATAGAATTTGGAATTTAGCAACTATGAGAGCTAAAGAATTTTTCGATTCTGAGATAAAGGATAATTCATTTAAAGGTCATTATTTAAACCAGATTACAGAATTTAGTGTTGATTTTAATTGTGATACTTATCGAAAAAGAACAAGCCTTCAAGAAATAAGGAAAATTGGGATTGTTAATTTTGTGAAAGAATTGCATAGAAATATAGCGAGCAAAAAAGTCTCGGAATTAAATCTGACGCAAATAATATTTGATGAAGAGTTTGAAGCAAATGAGGAACAACGAATTTTCGAATTAAGTGGTTATGGTTTCAATGACTTAATAATACATACTGGGAATATTGTTGGTTCAATTGTATATAAAAATCACAATTTCAATATCAATTGTAGATTTGGAAATGATTTTTTGCAATATATGATTGCAAATACAAGTGGTTTCTTAGAACTTGAAAATCTTGGTTCCATAAACAAGAACTTAGGTTTAGGAGAATGGATTTTAATTTATTATTGGAAGCTACAATTAAAAAAAGCCTTTTCTCTAGGTATTTACAAAACGTATCAGAAAAAAAGAGATATTATTACCACTATAAGAGGTTCAATTAATATTAATT
>JAAYPI010000217.1 GCA_012519885.1 Bacteroidales bacterium | reverse complement strand
GATTATTCAATGGCATATTTTTTACCAGTCGTTCTAACAGTGCCGGGAATTCAAGAGTGCAAACGTTTGCACTCTTGAATTCCCGGCACTGTTAGAACGACTGGTAAAAAATATGCCATTGAATAATCCATATGATGTAGACTTGCTAATAGACAACCATACCCTGTTTCCTTACTATACTGTTTTTTTGGATGAAAAAGATAAGGACTATATAAAACGCTATATGGCCTTACGGAAGGGTGAAATTTACTACAAAATTGCAGGGATTTTAAATCCTTTGGGCGAAAATAGTCATTTAAGATTTTGTGAAAAATGTAATGAGAAATCCATGGCGAAATATGGAGAGTTATATTGGCATAGGATACATCAGATAAGAGGGATTTATATTTGCCCTATCCATGGTACCCCTATATATAATAGTAGTGTATCTTTGGAAGATAATAAATACAGATATATAGCAGCAACAAAAGAAAACTGCTTAGTTACAGATATAAAAAATTATGAAAGTAGTCTGTGTGATAAGTTATTAATCATTGCAAAGGATATGGCTTGGATTTTAAATAATCCTGTAATCAACACGAAAATAAAAGAACAATATAGGAATCAATTGAAAATTCTTAAGTATGCTACAGCCAATGGAGCCTTGCGGCAAAAAGATTTAATAGGTGATTTTGAAGCCTTCTGGGGCATTGAAATCCTTGAAAAAACCCACAGCACTATTACTAAAACAAACAATTGTAACTGGCTATTGGAAATGGGCTGGAATAGGAAAATTGTAACAGACACCTTAAAAAATATTTTATTTTTGAGATTCTTAGGCCTTACTCCTTATAAATTATTCAATGAAAAAATAGAATTTCTCCCCTTTGGAAAAGGTAAGTATCCTTGTTTAAATCCTGTTTGCCCCAAATATAAAAAAGAGATAATTGAAAGTATAAAGGTAAAAGAAAACTATAAAACAAAAAGCCCCATTGGATATTTCACCTGTCCTGTATGTGGATTTTCCTACCTAAGGCGTGGACCTGACAATGGTCAAGAGGACAGGCTTAGGTATTCACGCATTATCGATTATGGAGGATATTGGATGGACAGGTTAATTAAAATATCAAAAGACCATAATGGGGCTGAAATTGCCCGAATAATGGGAACAACTCATACCACCGTCTATGACTACTTAAGAAAGATTGGGAAAAAATAAAGCATCCTCCAACCTAGAGTAACGAGGTCGGAGGATGCTTTTGGAGGAAACAATATTTTGGGTTATAAGTTTATGCTATTTCTGCTGTATCTTCAAATAATAGGGATAAATTATTCTTGTATCGATCAGGCTCTCTCCAAAATTTATACATAACCAAAATTATTCCAAACGCCTGAAATTCGGATAATTGTTTAATCTTTTTTGTAAGAACATTTTTATCAACTTCCCATTTTTTAATTATAAACGGTTCATATTCAAGTGCATCAGTGGTGTTACCAATGAGAAAGTTATAGGCTGATACTATGCTCGATGAATAATTAGTTGAGTTAAATATGTCAATTAAACAGTAAAGTTCATTTGAAGCAAAATAATTATCAAGTTCTTTAATAATCCTGTAAATTAAATTGTGGTATGTTAAGATATAATCTTTCATCAAACTAGGGTAATAAGCAGGGTAATCTCCATTATGGAAATCAATCAAACACTTCTTAATATTCTCATCTAATGTAAAATCTAAGTTATTCATAATTTTAATATCTCCTTTTCAAATTTTTAGTTATTCTTTAAACCAAGTATTAAATTGTAAACGTTTATCTGCTATAATACTAATAGTTGTTTCAGTATTAGGCTTGGGGAAATTGGCGGATTTCTCTAGGCCTATTTTTGTTTTAAAAACCATTGTTATGTATCAACCCCCTTTCTAAAATACATTTCTTATAGATGACAATACCACCTCCCTTGACACTGATTTAACCAAAGGTTAATAGAATTACAAAAATGGAAACTGAATATTGAATATAAGTTAATTATAATGCAAGAATAATTGAATGTCAAGCAATAAATTGAACAAAGGTTGAATTTATTGAAAAACAACATTGAAAATAGTTGACAAATAGTAAATAATATTATAATATATACTTGAGGAGGTGAAAAACAATGAGTTTTGATTTAAGTGAGTTTATCAGAATGGAACTAGCCAAGCAAAATATAAAGGCGGTTGATCTTGCAAATGCATTAGACAAAACACCGTCTTATATTAGTAAAATGCTTAAGAATAATATTATTCCAGACTATAAGGATTTAAAAATAATAGCCCAAAAACTTAATATCAATTATCCTTTTTTACTATTTCAAATAGGAATCCTAGATGAGGCAGATATAAAGCATATTATTGCCTGTAATACCCTCAAGGGATATTTGGGGGAATTACTAAAAGTAAATAGTATGGATGAGAAAAGGACAGATATTTTTATTAAATTTCTTGAATCCAACAAAGATAGCATGGAAAATAATTTAACAGATGAACTCCTTAATAAGGTAAGGGAGACACTAGGGGAAGAATTTACTTTTCCAGATTATATTAATCCATATACTAAGGACTCTTATTACGGTTTTAAAAAATTAAGAAACCTTAGACTTGCTTCTGGTGAGTATGTAAGAAGCCAGTTTAAAAAGTTACCTTTATACACTAGTATTGATAATCTGGGGGAAGTAACAGAAAAAGAGATGGGCTTTGATTTTACCCTTCTAAAAGAAGAAATTGCCAGAGATAGTGAGGTGGTATGGCTTAAGCCTGATGACATGGAATATTGTTACCTCATTAATATTGGGCAATATGAAGACAAAGAAAAAATACTTTTCAAAAAGGGAGGTGATCTATATATAGGTAAATATAATTATAAGGAAAAAACTATGGTACTAACCGATATTTTAAATACTGTTACTAGGGAAGAAGAGAGTACCCCTATTATTTCTACCGATACTAGTAGCGTAAAGATTTTTGGAAAGGTTTTATTTGAATTTAAAGTAGGTTAAAGGGTTAAATCTTAATCAGTATTTTCAAATTAAAATTAAATATAAAAACAAAGTATACTAACAGAGCAAAACTAGGTCAAAAGATAATTAATCTTTGACTTTATTCCTGTTAGTTTTTTGTTTTAAGAAATGTTTTTTGCAAGGGGAAATTCCCCACTTTTGCAAAAGTTTTTCCCCAGGCACCGGTGGGGAATTCTTATGTCAACCTAATCAATGAATTCTTCAT
>JAAYPI010000022.1 GCA_012519885.1 Bacteroidales bacterium | reverse complement strand
TTTCTAAAGTGTTGCCTTCGTAATTGCGAATTACACGTTCATATACGGGTAAATTATCCAAATTTAATGCAATGGTAGCCCCTTTGCGAGGAATATAAATAGGTCCATAATTATCGCGGGTCCATTTTTTATAACCAAATGGGAATACTTGACCTGAAATTAATCCATTATCAATTTCTATTTTGATTACATTCGGTAAATTTTTTACCTTATTTAAAGCCTCTTTGGTTAATGGTAATCTGTATACTGGATTGTGTTTGCCTTCACTATTTCTTTCATAGCCACAATAATCCAGCAAGTTATCACCATTTGGCAGGTTATTGATTAAGAATTGTTGGTCATCTTTGCTTACCCCTATACGTTTAAATTGGTTTTCCGAAATTTTTCTACCGTCAGTCGTAACCCAATAACTTAATTGGGTGCCTTCTACTTCTTCTTGGGCAACCCCATTTATATATACTTGGTGTTCAATTATTTGTAATGTGTCGCCAGGTAATCCTACGCATCTTTTTACATAGTTTTCTCGCCTATCTACTGGGCGATAGATGATGTCTCCAAACAGATTTTTATTATTGTGTACATATTCTCTTCCGTAATCATGACATAATGTATAGTAATCTGGATTTGATACTTTTGTTGTTACTGTGTCGCCCGCAGGAAAATTAAATACTACAATATCTAAATGTTTAATTGTATCTAGCCCTTTCAATCGTTTATATTCCCACTGAGGGTATTCAATATACGATTTGGTATTGAGTATAGGTAATGTGTGTTGTGCCAATGGAAAAGAAAGTGGCGTGTTTGGAACTCGGGGTCCAAAGCTTACTTTGCTTACTAACAAAAAATCGCCTACCAACAATGATTTTTCCAATGATGAGGTAGGAATTTTATAATTTTGGAATAAAAATAAGTTGATAAAATACACCGCAATCAATGCAAATACGATAGCATCTGTCCATTCAGCAATTTTAAGGACATATTTATTTTTCGATTTTTTCCAAAAACTCCAAGGAATAAACTTCGTGATATAGATATCAAAAAATATAGGAAGTAGTAATAACCACCAAAAATTTCCTACCCAGATAATAAATAGTACGTATAGCAAGCATACAACAAACGCTTTTATCCATTGTATTAGTGAAACATCAAAACGCCCTGTTTTTTTTTCGTTATGTATATCGCTCATCTTTTTTATCTTTGTTTAAAATTGTAATAAATCATTCATGCCCAAGAATCCTTGTTTGCCATACGTAAACTCAGCAGCCAAAACCGCACCCAATGCAAACCCTTTGCGGCTTTTAGCATCGTGCGTTATTTCAATGCTATCTACCTCCGATTCGTACCTAATTGTGTGTATGCCAGGTACATTCCCCTCTCTAATAGCATGTATTGCCAGCGAATCTTTTGTAGATGCCGTTTCTAATTCCCATTTATTTATACGTGCTAGCTCCTTAATGATTCCTTCAGCCAATGTAATGGCAGTTCCACTCGGTGCATCTAATTTTTGTGTATGATGTACTTCTGTCATAGAAACATTGTATTCAGAATATTGATTCATAATTTTTGCCAAATAGCTATTTACTGCAGCAAAAATATTAACTCCTAAACTGAAATTGGATGCCCAAAAAAATGCCAGTTGCTTGTCGTGGCAAATTGCTTTAATTTCATTAATTTTATCAAGCCATCCAGTAGTGCCCGAAACTATCGAAACGCCTGCTTCAAATGCCTTTAAGTAATTGGCATAAGCCACATGAGGCACCGTAAATTCTATCGCTACATCGGCACTTTTAAACGCGTCTGACTTAAAATCTTCTTGGTTGTCAACATCTATTCTGCTTACTATTTCGTGTCCACGAGAAATGGCAATTTGTTCAATTTCTTTTCCCATTTTACCATATCCAATCAAGGCTAATTTCATAATTATAAGTTTAGGTTTTTATTGGTTGTTTTATGCAAAAAAACTATAACTTGCAAATATACAAATAATGTATAAAAATTGGAGTCCATTCCTAAAATAATTACATATTCAGTTGTTTTTGCTCCTTTTTTGTCAATCCTTTAATCACTAATTCGTACGATTCGTCTATCCAAGTGCGGAGTTGTTGCTCATTGTTAACAGATTCTATGAATATGGTATTCCAATGTTTTTTGCTCATGTGAAACCCTGGTACTACATAGTTGTACAATTCTCTCAGCTCAATGGCTTTTTGAGGGTCGCATTTTACATTGATGCGAGGAGGGATGGCATCAAGAGCACACAATACAAATATTTTTCCAGCAACTCTAAATACCAATACGGTCTCGTCAAAAGGAAAATCCTCAGTAGCATAAGGTTTTGACAAACAATATGTTCGTACTTCTTCAATGTTCATTGTCTAAGCTTTTTTTATGAAAGTGGGGCTAAAAATGCATCTGGAATATGTTCAATATCAAATGTTCCATGCTTATTAGGCAGTAGAGCCATAATGTCAAACTGTATATCTTTGCGAATATCATACCGATGAATGTATTCTTCTGTTGCATGCACAATGCGTTTTATTTTGGTATTGGTAATCGCATCTTTAGGATGTTCAAAATACGCTGTGCTGCGTGTTTTTACTTCAATAACATAAAGCGTATCGTGCGATTCAGCCACAATATCCAATTCTAAATGTCCACTACGCCAATTGGTATGGCGGATACGATACCCTTTTTGTTGCAAATATGCAGTAGCTAATTTCTCTCCTTCTTCTCCCAGTTTGTTGTGTATCGCCATTTATTTTACAAATTTATTACGTTTTTTCTTAAAAGCATTTTTTTAATTATATAAACCGTTGTACTTTTGCAAGGTAGATGAAAAAAAATCTAGTGAATGAAAAAACCTAGCAAACGTAACGACAAAAATACACAAAAATCATTACTCAGAAAAAATAGAGTTACTTTTGTGTTAAATGACAAAGAATTAAATGCGTTGGAGGCATATTGTAAACGTTTTAGGGTGAAAAATAAATCACGTTTTGTAAGGACTGTTTTAATGTCAACGGTTATTGAACGACTAGAACAAAGTAGTCCAACTTTGTTTGATTAAAAAAGATATACAATGGAATGGATGTGGATAAGTATTGGGTTAGTAAGTGTGCTTGCTGTGCTATGGCTTATTGTAAAGTACATGAAACAGCTTATGCACAATAAATTAGCCGAGCAAGAAAAAGCTCTTGCCAGTTCTATTGCGGTATTAGAAAAGGAGAAAGCCTTGGCTCAAATGCAACTGGCTGATGTGCAAAATGTGTATCAGCAAACCTTACAACAACTTAGTAAAGAAACTGAAAAATACCAACAACTATCCTCTCAGTATGCTGTGTTGCAAACACAAAATACGCACTTGTCCGAACGATTAGACACGCAAAAAAAAGAACTTACCGAATTGCAACAACATTTTACCAAAGAGTTCGAGAACATTGCCAATCGCATTTTGAAACAAAATTCTTCTGATTTTACAGATGTAAATGTGAAACACCTTACCGATATTGTCAATCCATTAAAAGAAAAAATTTCTTTGTTCGAAAAGAAAGTGGAGGATGCTTACGACAAGGAGCTTAGAGACAAGCTAAGTTTGCGTGAAGAAGTACGAAAATTAACTGAGCTAAATACGCGTATCAGCGAAGAAGCCACTAATCTGACGAAAGCTTTAAAAGGTGATGTAAAAAAGCAAGGTAACTGGGGCGAAATTGTACTCGAAAGGGTATTGGAGCGTTCGGGCTTGCGAAAAGGGATTGAATATACACGCGAAGAACAAATTGAAGGGGATGTAGGTCAAGTATATAGACCTGACGTTATCGTCCATTTGCCTGATAATAAGCATATTATAGTAGATTCAAAGGTGTCGTTAGTGGCATACGAAAATTTTGTAAATGCTCCCGACGATGAGAAGGATATGCACATCAAAAACCATATAGAGTCGCTTCGCAAGCATATAAAAGGACTAAGCGAAAAATGCTATCAAAATTCTCCAACATTAAATTCTCCTGATTTTGTATTAATGTTTTTGCCTATCGAGGGCTCTTTTTCGGTAGCATTACAGGCTGATAATGAGCTTTATAGCTTTGCTTGGGATAGAAAGATTGTGGTGGTAAGTCCTACTACCTTATTGGCTACTTTGCGTACCATTGCCTCCATCTGGAAACAAGAAAATCAAACCAAAAATGCCCAAGAAATTGCACGTTTGGGTGGAGCTTTGTACGATGAATTAGTGGGTTGTGTAGAAGATTTAAACAAGGTGAAGTTAAATATTGATAGAGCCTCAGCTTCGCATAACGATGCCATGAAAAAACTGCAATTAGGTGCAGGAAACGTATTTGTTACTGCCGAAAAAATGAAACAGCTAGGGGCAAAAACAAGTAAACAACTACCCGAAGATTTGCAAGAATAATGTTAGACGATACGTATTTTATGAAACAAGCCCTGGCAGAGGCTAAAAAAGCGTTTGCTAAAGGAGAAGTTCCTATTGGTGCGGTGGTGGTATGTAACCAACAGATTATTGCCCGTGCTCATAATTTTACCGAAACATTGCATGATGTTACCGCCCATGCCGAAATGCAAGCAATTACTGCTGCTGCAAGTTATTTAGGAGCTAAATACCTGAATGATTGTATCTTATATGTAACAGTAGAACCCTGTGTAATGTGTGCTGGTGCATTGTACTGGTCAAAAGTAGCCAAAGTAGTATATGGAGCAAGCGAAGATAAATATGGATATACCAAAAAAGTTCCTTTAGCCTTGCATCCTAAAACGGAAGTTGTGGCTGGCGTGATGGCAGATGAATGTGCTCAAATAATGAAAGATTTTTTTATAACTAAACGATAATAACATGAATTTTGTTGATGAATTAGAATGGAGAGGTATGATACATACCGTAATGCCAGGTACAAAAGAACAATTAGAAAAAGAATTAACCTCTGCTTATGTAGGCATTGACCCAACGGCAGATTCCTTGCATATAGGTCATTTGGTGGGTGTAATGATGCTCAAACATTTTCAACGTTGCGGACACAAACCCATTGCCTTAATAGGAGGTGCAACCGGTATGATTGGCGACCCATCGGGCAAAAGTGCTGAGCGTAACTTGCTTGATGAAAAGACCTTACGTCACAACCAAGATGCAATTAAGCAACAATTAGCCCGTTTTCTCGATTTTGATAGCGATGCCCCCAATGCAGCCGAAATTGTAAACAATTACGATTGGATGAAATCCTTTACGTTTTTAGATTTTATCAGAGACGTGGGCAAACACATCACAGTGAATTATATGATGGCAAAAGATTCTGTAAAAAAACGCCTGTCTTCCGAATCTTCTGTAGGTATGTCGTTTACCGAGTTTACTTATCAATTGGTACAAGGATACGACTTTTTATATTTATACGATGCTAAAAACTGCAAACTACAAATGGGTGGCTCAGACCAATGGGGCAATATTACAACTGGTACGGAGTTAATTCGCAGAAAAGTAGGTGGAGAGGCTTTTGCACTTACTTGTCCGCTGATTACCAAAGCCGATGGTGGCAAATTTGGTAAAACAGAAAGTGGCAATGTTTGGTTAGATGCAAAATATACCTCACCATATCATTTTTATCAGTTTTGGCTAAATGTAAGCGATGAAGATGCTCAAAAATACATCAAAATATTTACGTTTATTTCCAAAGAAGAAATTGAGAGCTTAGTAGCAACGCACCTCGAAGCACCTCATTTGCGACTATTGCAAAAACGCTTGGCACAAGAAGTTACCTGCATGGTACATTCGCAAGAAGCGTACGAAATGGCAGTAGAAGCCTCGGCTGTGCTGTTTGGTAACGCCACTTCCGAAACGCTTAAAAAGATTGACACCGCCACCTTATTGGCAATATTCGAAGGTGTTCCTCAATTCGAAATTGATACAAACGACTTGTCGGGAGAAGTAAAACTGATGGATTTACTTACCACACAAGCTCCTGTATTTGCCTCGAAAGGCGAAATGCGTAAAATGATACAAAACGGAGGCTTGTTTATCAATAAAGAAAAAATTACCGATACCGAAGCCATCGCAACTAGCAATTTATTACTCAACAATACCTTTATATTGGTACAAAAGGGCAAAAAGAACTACTATTTGCTCCGTGTGATGTGATTTTTTTTAGAAAAATATTTGGTGAATTAAATCTTACATACTACCTTTGCACCACATTTGCGATAAGGTAACTTTTGCAATAGATTTGATTGTCTCATGGTGTAATGGTAGCACTACAGTTTTTGGTTCTGTCTGTCTAGGTTCGAATCCTGGTGAGACAACAGAGAGGAAAACGTTAACAAACTATTTCGGTAGCTGTTAACGTTTTTTCTTTTTTATCAATGTATTTTCATTCCTATCTTGTTTTATAGTAAAACAATTTTTACCTTTGGTATTTTTAAGTCTAACAAAATATCATACGCAATTTTTTACTGTAATCTTGTTTAATAGCAGATTTTTCACATTGATAATTAGTAGTTTACCTCAATAATATATGTTGTATTTCAATTATAAATAACTATGACAACTTCACAATATCTCGAAAATATAAACCAACGATATAAACTCGGCAATGCCACTGAACATACTTTTCGGGGTGACTTACAACAACTTTTAGAAAGTTTAGTGCCGACAATTAGAGCGACCAACGAACCGAAAAGACAAAGTTGCGGAGCACCTGACTACATCTTGACTAAAAAAGATATTCCAGTTGGTTTTATTGAAGCAAAAGATATTGGCGACAAAGACCTTGACGGAATAAAGAAAACAGGAAACAAAGAGCAATTTGACCGCTACAAGGCTTCGTTAAATAACTTGATTTTCACTGACTATGTAAGTTTTCATTTATACCGTGACGGAGAGTTTATTACTAAAATTTCAATCGGCGAAATATTCCCCTCCAGTGGAGGGGTGGTCGCAGACCGGGGTGGTATAAAACCTATACCCGAAAATTTTACCGCTTTTGAAAACCTTATCAAGGACTTTTGTACCCACATTGGGCAAACAATAAAAAGCAGTAAAAAATTGGCAGAAATGATGGCGGGCAAAGCCCGCCTTCTTTCGGAGGTTATTGAGAAAGCATTGACAAGCGATGAAAACAATAGCGAAGATAGTACGCTGAAAGACCAAATGCACGCTTTCAAGCAAATTCTGATACACGACATTACACCCAAAGGATTTGCCGATGTGTACGCTCAAACTATCGCTTATGGTATGTTTGCGGCTCGTTCGCACGATGCCACTCTGCCAACCTTTAGCCGTCAGGAAGCCTACGAACTCATACCAAAATCAAATCCATTTCTTAAAAAACTGTTTGGATATATTGCAGGTTTGGACGTTGACGACCGTATAAAATGGATTGTTGATGATTTGGTAACTATTTTTCTTGCTTGCAACGTAGATGAAATTTTGAAAAACTACGGCAAAAGCACAAAAATGGAAGACCCTATAATCCATTTTTACGAAACATTTTTGAGCGAATACGACCCAAAATTACGTAAAGCCCGTGGCGTTTGGTACACTCCGCAACCTGTTGTTAATTTTATTGTTCGTGCCGTTGACGATATTTTAAAAACTGAATTTGGTTTACCACAAGGACTTGCCGACACAAGTAAAACCAAAATAAAAATAAAAGATTTTCACAAAGCTACCTCTGATTTGCGGTCTAAAACCAAAGAAATGGAACGTGAAGAAGAGGTACATCGGGTGCAAATACTCGACCCAGCTACAGGCACAGGAACTTTTTTAGCTGAAGTAATTAAACTCATTCACAAAAAATTTGAAGGGCAACAAGGCATTTGGAGTAATTATGTAGAAACACATCTTTTACCACGCCTTAATGGTTTTGAGTTGCTGATGGCAAGTTATGCTATGGCACATTTAAAACTTGATTTGTTGCTTACTGAAACAGGTTATAAACCAACCAAAGACCAACGTTTTAGAGTTTACCTTACCAACAGTTTAGAAGAATACCACCAAGATACAGGAACCCTTTTTGCCAATTGGTTAAGCTCCGAAGCAAACGAAGCAAACCACATAAAAAGAGATACTCCTGTAATGTGTATAATTGGAAATCCTCCGTACAGCGTAAGTAGTAGTAATAAAAGCGAATGGATAGAAAAATTGATTAGCGATTACAAAAAGGATTTAAATGAAAAAAGTTATAATTCTCTTTCAGATGATTATGTAAAATTCATAAGATATGGTCAACATTATATTGAAAAAAATGGCAGTGGAATTTTAGCATATATTTCAAACAACAGTTTTATTGATGGAGTTGTATTTCGTCAAATGAGAAAATATTTATTAGAATGCTTTGATGCAATCTATATATTGGATTTACACGGAAATGCTCAAAAAAAAGAAGTTAGTCCCGATGGTTCAACAGACCAAAATGTATTTGATATTATGCAAGGTGTTTCAATAAATATTTTTGTGAAAACAGGAAAGAAAAAGAAAAATGAATTAGGTGAAATATACCATTCTGATTTGTTCGGAAAGCGTGAATTCAAATATGAATACTTAAATGAGAATACATTAAATACAATAAAGTGGAATAAATTAGATTATTCCGTCCCGAATTATTTCTTTGTAAAAAAGGATTTTAAAGGAGTTGAAACATATGAGAAAGGGTTTAAAATTGATGAAGTGTTTATTCATAATAACACCGGCTTAAATACAGAATTTGACGAATTGGCAATACAAGAAAATAAAAATTCTGCTGAAAATATTCTTGAAATTTTAAAGACAAATTCTGATACTGAAGTAATTAACTTATTAGGTTTAAAGCAAGACAGTATAGAGAAAGTTAGAAAAGCCATACTCGATATAAAAAATAATAATCCAAAAATATTAAAAATTAAGGTTAAACCCTTTGAAGATAAATTTTGCATTTATACAGGGAAATCTAATGGAATAATGGGTCGTCCAAGACACGAAATAATGAAGCATTTACAAAATGGAGAAAATCTAGGGTTAATTTCAATGCGTCAGTATGCTTATGATGTCCCTTACCATTGCTACACATTTGTTTCAAAGCATATAGTTACGAGTAGACTTTTTATGAGTAACAAAGGGTATTGTTCTGCTTTCCCTTTATACCTCTATCCCGAAGTCAATGCCCAACAAACCATCAGTCAAGCAAGTGAAAGAATACCAAACCTAAACGTAGTAATTGTAAAACAAATAGCAGAAAAATTAAGTTTGACTTTTACGAATGAAAAAGAAACAACAGAAAACACCTTTGCCCCGATTGATATTCTAGATTACATCTATGCTGTTTTGCATTCGCCAACTTATCGTGAAAAATACAAGGAATTTTTAAAAATTGACTTTCCGAGAGTACCGTATCCAAAAGACAAAAACACCTTTTGGCAATTGGTAAAACTGGGCGGAGAAATACGCCAAATTCATTTATTGGAAAGCCCAACGGTAGAAAAATACATTACTCAATACCCGATTGATGGCGATAATGTCGTAGAAAAACCGCACTTCGTAAATTCCCCTCCGAAGAAGGGGAATTTAGGGAAAGTGTATATCAACGACACGCAGTATTTTGATAATGTTCCTGAAACTGCTTGGAATTTCTATATTGGTGGCTATCAACCTGCCCAAAAATGGCTCAAAGACCGTAAAGGTCGCAAGCTCGAATTTGAGGATATTTTGCACTATCAAAAAATCATTGTGGCACTAACCGAAACGGATAGGTTGATGAAAGAAATTGATAAAATAGATGTTGAATAGGCTATGGAAACCTTATTCAATCAATTATGTGATAAATTTCCTGACTTTGAAGAAAGTTTAAATGTTTTCTCAGAAAAAGAAAAACTAATAATTTTTGAAAAAAATAAAAATTTAAAGAACGAAACAGAATTTACATCCACACTTGCAGAGCTAGATTTCGGGCGTTTGTTTAATAAACTTGGATTTGATTTAGAATATGATAAACCTTATAACAAGCAAACTCCAGACTGGACAATCTCAATAGGCGACTCAATAGCAATATGCGAAGTGTATAGGCTTGGTAAAAGTAAAAAGGATCAAATTATGTTTGAATATATTTCTCGGCTAACTAAAAAAGCCAGAGAATTACAATTCAATTATATCATAAAACTGAAGATATTAAATGCCGACTTTGACACCTCTGATGAGAAACTATTCTCGATTGTTCAGAATCTTAAAAATTGGCTTTCGTCTTCTCCTAAAGAGATTGGAGACGAATTATTAATTGAACATTCAATAGAATTCACAATAAAAAAAATAAACACAAATTCAAAACACTTGATTTGTTATTCTTATCGCTTAATAGAGTTCAAGCCTGAAAAAATTATTCAATTAGATTATTAAAAAAAAGACAATAAAATAACTCAGAAATTAAAAAAATACAACGAGATAATCAGTGAATATAATTATCCCTATTTTATTGCCATAGCACTTGATTTTGCAAGTGGCTTTGAATTCGATGATATTAAAGAGCACTTTTTAGGAAGTGGAGTTAAATATGATTGTGAAGAAGATTCTGAACATGAAATTTCAATAGAAGATAGAGAGTGTGGGACAGAATGGACAGAATTAGGCATATTTTATGAAAACCCCCAATTAAGTGGTATTATCGTTTTAGATAATAAGAATTTTTATTTGCTTTTAAATCCTTGCAAGAAACAAGTAATTTACAATAAGAGGAATGAGGTTTTGTTAAGAAAGATATGTAAAATACCACTTATGTAGATAATTATTTTATTTTAATCATAGCTTTTTACCAATCTATACCTCCCCCTTCAAAAAAGCAAGCCGTATAGGCTCGTCAAATTTTTCGATGGCATAGCGTAGCATGGTGCGAGGCATCTGTGCGTAATGTTCTACCAAAAAAGCGTATGCTGTTTCGTAATCCCTGTTGCCAATTTCGCGTATCATCCAGCCCACAGCCTTGTGTATCAAGTCGTGGGGATGATGCAGTAAGATACCTGCCATACGCAAGGTGTCGGCATAATCGTGTTGTCTGATAAAATAAAAGGTGGCGATGATGGCAATGCGTTGTTCCCACAAATCACTACTGTGCACTAATTGATAAAGAATAGTGCGTGGTTTGTTAATATAATGTTTCCCCAACAAGTGGTAAGCCGACGAATCTACCAAGTCCCAATTATTAATGTATCGGGTATTGCTCAAGTAGGTATCAATGATGGCTTGTTTTTCGTTATCATCTTTGGCATGGTTGTACCGCAATATCAGGATATACAGTGAAAGTAATCGCTGTTCGTGAATGGGCGAGTGCAGCAACTGGGTAATTTCTTCTGTGGGTATTTGTTGGTAATACGTTTTGGCAATGCCACGTAGGGTAGGTACCGAAATGCCCCAAAAAATATCGCCTTCGCCGTATTGTCCTTTGCCAGTTTTAAAAAATCCTTGCAAAATCTGTGCTTTAGCTGCATTTCTTTCTTGTTCAAGTCTTTCAATAATGCTCATATACGCTGAATTTTTTTTACAAATATAGCTTGATATTCTCTAATATATGCCTGAATAGTGTATATTTGTGCCGAAATAATTTTTAAATAATACCCTTATGTTGCGACACATTGTTATGTGGAAGGTGAAAGAAGAAGCTTTAGGCAAAACCAAGCTAGAGTTATGCACCGAAATTTGCCGCTTATTACAAACCTTGCCTCCACACATTACCGAAATCAAGCAATTATCTGTTGCCATCAATCATCCTTTATGTCCAGCGGACAATTACGATGTAGTATTAGATACAGTATTTAATTCTGTAGAGGACTTGCAAACTTATCAAGTGCATCCCAAGCACGTAGAAGTGGCTGGTTTTATCAAACAAGTAGTTTTTCAAAGGGCATGTATTGATGTCGAATGCTAAAACAAAAAATCCTTTGACTTGCATCAAAGGATTTTTTTTAGTCAATTCGTTAGTTTTGCAACCAACTAATGGTATCGCTACCACCATCAGCATAATGCAACTTGATGATTAACACTTGCTGTTTAGGTAATTTACTGTTGCTCAAGCTACTATTTTTTGGCAATATCTGTAGTAATCGTCCACTTACAT
This sequence comes from Bacteroidales bacterium, assembly GCA_012519885.1. GTDB lineage: Bacteria > Bacteroidota > Bacteroidia > Bacteroidales > Paludibacteraceae > JAAYPI01. The sequence continues at coordinate 6,090 of JAAYPI010000022.1, read as the reverse complement.
CAAACACCTCGATATAGTTCACCTTATCTTTTATTTCTTGTGTTAACTCGCCTTCAGGTGTTAATAAAGTAGATGCATGGGTGGTGCTATTAATAGAAGTTGGAATGTCTTGTATTTCAATTGAGAAAATACCCTCTGCACCATTGGCAGAACCATCTACTTGTATAAAATAAGTTTTCCCTACTTGCAATCCTTGCACATTATACAATGAAGCAAAGGCATTGCTTACACTGGCATCATCGTTGGCTGCTAGTAGCTGATAGGTAGATGTGTTGCCACTGATAAGGTTTTCCGCATTATCATCATTTGATTTCCAAAGGGCTATCTGATTATCAAAGCCTTCTGTAATTATATTTACTACAGAGTTAGTTGCTACAAATTTAAACCATACCGAATTTTGTAACCCCCCTTCGTAACACCAACTGTTTTGTGTATAACAACTTGCTTCTTCGTTATTGTATGGTGGCACAACTTCATTAGCTTGTACTGTAGCTCCAGCGTTTGTGAAGTTTTCGTACACTGTATTTGTGTTTAGCAATACAGCATCTTGCACATTATCGTTAGCAGGAGGATTTGGTATAGAGGTATATGCATTAATACACAGATTAAATTTAAAAGATGTATCTACACCTAGAGGAATCCAAGAACTGCCAGAAGAGCTGATCCACTGTACTCCCGAGTTTTGTATTGTAGCATTATTGTAGTCAGGAAAATTTTGTTCTATGGGTATTGTATAAGCTTCCGTTGAGTGTTTGTAGCGTACTATTACCTGAAAATCTCCAGTTATATATATTGGTGCAGTAATATCTATTGTATAATATCCTCCATATTGAATTACTTCTGCTTCGGATGTATAGCGTAATTTGCTAAAATCAGCTCCTTCGTAAATCCAAAATGTAATCTCGGTATTGGGGTGGTATGTATACAAACCTACGGCTGCTATTTTCTCTCGTTCAGTGGTAGTAAATTTAATGCGTCCGTATGATGGTTCATTGGCAGTATAGCCTACACTACTTGTCATCCCATGCTGTGCATATTGATATACCTTGTCAATGGTATTTTTATCAATACGCTTGGTAAATGCAAATACCTCTTTCCCAACATATGTATCTTCGTACGATACATAAAAATAACCCCCATCTCCAAAACCAGTACCCCAAGTGTTTTTTACTATCCAAACACCCGAAGCTGATGGAGTTCCATATCCTTTGTCGGCAACCACCATATTATCGTTCCAGCCCACAATGCTAATACCATGATTTTCGTTGGCTGCTCCATTATAAAAATATGTTTTATCAGCACTATTATAATAAGCTACATCGTAAAACATTTTTGTTGCAACCGATCCATTGTCTATGATTGCTTTTTTTACCGCATCAATATTATTATTTATCATATGTACGTTCGAAACAAATGCTGGAAAGTCTTCTTTTGTTGTTGTTATACAGGCTGTTTCATTCGCATCATATGGTACCGCATTCTCAAAAGCAGGACCAACTAAACGGGCAAATGTAGCTACTGCCATCAACGAATTTCCTCCTTGTGTTTTTGTATACACGAAGTTATGACAGTTTGTTAATAGTTGTGGTGATAAATATCCTTCTTGATATCCTTTTTTATAAAAAGAAGCTTGTACCACATCTGTAGCTGCAAAAGCCCAACAAGGACCAGTTATTACCTGATTTCTTGGAGCTAAAATATAACTAGTTCCATTCACATTGCGAGAGTCGAATTGTGAAGGGAAACTTTCTCCGCTCCTCTTTGTCCCAACAGGTGTTGTGGGCATTTCGAAGGGTAAAGGAACATAACCCGTTTGTATCTCTTCTGATGAAAGATATTCCAAAAAATCAGGGTTATTTTTTTGAATACCAATATTTTGTGAATTTACAAAATAGCCAGTAAACAGTAATAACAAACTTATAGTAAACAGTCTAAGTGGTTTCATTGGGTTTTAATTTATTTTTTTGTAATTCAGGATAAGATATTCTAGTGTGGTAAATGTTCTTTAGTTTCTCTTTTAATATGAGTTTTGTCAATGATATATGTTGCATTGTTAAGGGTGCTTCATTTAACGAGCCTTCTTGTAATAATGATGTGATAATTTTTTCTACTAAACCATCAATAGCTTCGTCTGTATATTCAGGCAAACTACGTGAAGCAGCCTCTACTGCATCACATAACATAACAATAGCTGTTTCTTTCGTACTTGGGTTTGGTCCAGGGTATGTAAATATACTATCGTCAATTTCTTTCTCAGGGAATTGCAAACGGTACGAATTGTAAAAAAATCGAACTTTGTTTGTGCCGTGATGTGTTTGGATAAATTCAATTATACAATTGGGGATGTTTGCATCTTTGGCTATTTGCACACCATCTTCAACATGTTGGATAATAATACGAGCACTATCTTCAAAACTCAACTGTTGATGAGGATTATTCCCTTTGTTCTGATTTTCTGTAAAGAAAGCCGGATTTTTCATTTTTCCAATGTCGTGATACATGGCTCCTGTACGAGCAAGTAATGGATTAGCTCCTACCTTAATTGCAATCTCTGAAGCCAAATTCGACACTTGCATCGAATGCTGGAAAGTACCAGGGGCTAGTTCTGATAAATTACGGAGTACCTTATTATTTGTATTGGCTAATTCAATTAATGTTACGTTAGAAATATATCCAAACATTTTTTCTAAAATATAAATGAGAGGATAAGCAAATAATAAAAGGACTCCATTTACAAAGAAATAAATAAACATAGTCCAATTAATGCGAGTAATATCTCCATCAATTGTAATGCCATATCCAAAATAAATTAAGCAGTAGCTAATAACAATAATGATAGCTGATTGTACTAGCTGGGAGCGTTGAGCCAAATCTTTTAGGCTGTAGATTGCAACCATTCCCGTCGTTATTTGTAATAAAACAAATTCAAATGGCAATGGAACCATAAATGAAGAGAGCAATACAGTTATAACATGTGCAAATAATCCTGTACGGGTATCAAAAAAGGTGCTTAACACGATAGGTAGCAACGAATAAGGGATAATATATACCCATTTAGGATTAGCATGTTGCACAATCATCGAAGTTGCTATAGTGAACCCAATTATGAATAATAACGTAACACTAACAAAACGTTTGCTGATAAAAAACTTCTTCCTAAATAAACGAGCATAAAGGTAAAACAATAAAATTAAACAGCTTACAATCAAAATCTCTCCTAAAAGAATTGTATTATTATTCGATTTTCTCTCTTCTTGGTGAAATTGTTTTTTCAAGGAGTCTAAGATCTTTTGTTTCTCATAAGTTACAATTTCTCCCCTATCAATAATACGTTCTCCAGCTTGTATTTGGCCCGAAGTGAGCGATAAATTATTCAATTCATCATTTTTTATTTTTTTTGTCGTTTCAGCATCGTACACCAAATTGCCTATTATTAATTCATTAATAGGTAGTTTATTAAGTGTAGACTCTGGAAGTATACGACTTGCATCTTTTAAAAACAATCTGATAGCCTCTTTTTCTGTGATAATGTCTTCTACTCTCCGTGTTTGACCTAGATTATTTTGCATAATCACAATGTATTTAGCTTCTTTAGCAAGTAATGCAGACTGATCTTGTGACGTTAAAATTCCAGTATCATATAAGTTTATTAACGATTTTTTTAGTTCAGAAATTACATGGGTAGAAATTGGCGAAATTGTGTCTTTTGCGAATAACGATTGTACTATTAATTCTAAGAATGCAATTTGCTTGCTTTTAAGGCTTGTATCTAGTACGTAATAAGGTTTGTGCGTTTTTATTATATCATTACGCTGATTACTGATTTCAACTTCTGTTTTATAAATTGGGAAATCAAATGTAGCCGTAAGTAAATCATACTGCCAAGGCTTGCCTTCAGTATATTGATATTTGTATTGCAAATCGCTGGGAAGTAATACTACAATAATACCTATCGCCAAAATATACTGGAGATCCTTAATAATTTCATTAAATATTTTTGCCTTTTTACTCAGACCTTCATTTGCTCCCATAACGCCTCCTTCTTCTTTTCAGAGAAAATACTACAAAATTAGCAAGCAAATGTAAATATTTTAATTGAGAATTCAATGATTTAATTTAAAAATCGTACTTTTGTCTGTTAATTAACATGAAACCATACAAAATGTGTCAAAATTGATACAAAATAGTAGAAACATAAGGGTTTTTTAGAAAAAACATCTTTCTTAATTACATAATTTTAAAACAAAATAGAATGGAAAATTCAAACAATGGTTTTAGTATAGAAATTGCAGACGACATTGCAGAAGGTGTATATTCAAATTTAGCAATTATAGCACATTCAACCAGCGAATTTGTAATAGACTTTGCTCGATTAATGCCCAATACCCCCAAAGCTAAAGTGAAATCTCGCATTATCTTAAATGCCGAGCATGCTAAAAGACTTTTACTAGCATTACAAGAAAATATTACTAAATTTGAAAAACAAAACGGGAAAATAATCCTTTCAGAACAAAAAAATCCCCCTATTCCCATGAATTTTGGTGGGATGAAAGGAGAAGCATAGTTCGTATGTTTCTATTAATATAATTGGTTCTCAAATAAATTTGTATTTTTTTATACTAAAATATTGTTTAGTACAAAAGTTTGTGTATCTTTGCAACCCGAATTTACAAAAAATGGGTTCAAAAAGAAGTCTAATAATTTATAACAAAAACAAGTAAAATGCCTACAATTCAGCAATTAGTAAGAAAAGGAAGGGCTAAGCAAATCGACAAAAGCAAGTCTCCAGCGTTGGACTCTTGTCCTCAACGTCGTGGTGTGTGCGTAAGGGTGTATACAACAACTCCCAAAAAACCTAACTCGGCTTTACGTAAAGTAGCAAGAGTTCGTCTAACTAACCAAAAGGAAGTAAACTCATATATTCCAGGTGAAGGACACAACTTGCAAGAACACTCAATTGTGCTAATTCGTGGTGGTCGTGTTAAAGATTTACCAGGGGTTCGTTATCACATTGTACGTGGAACATTAGATACTGCTGGCGTTAATGGTCGCAAACAAAGACGTTCTAAATACGGAGCTAAACGCCCAAAACCAGGTCAACCAGCTGCTGCACCAGCTAAAGGAGGTAAAAAGAAATAATCCTTCGGTGTGAAAATTAAAAGAAAAACAAACAACAGTTAATTACTACTGTTTTGCATATTTTGGATTTAGACATTTTATCGGTTGAGTAAAAAAATTAAGCGTAATTTTTTGAAGACACAATGGCAACCAAATACAAAACGGAAAAATTTTAAAAAAAAATGAGAAAAGCAAAACCAAAAAAACGGATCGTATTACCTGATCCAATTTTCGGAGATGTAATGGTTACAAGGTTTGTTAACCACTTAATGTATGATGGTAAAAAAACCACCGCATTTACTATCTTTTATACAGCTTTAGAAAACGTTAAAGGTAAATTACCTAACGAAGAAAAGTCGTCTATTGATATCTGGAAAAAAGCTTTAGAAAATATCACCCCTCAAGTAGAAGTGAAATCTCGCCGTATCGGTGGAGCTACATTTCAAGTTCCTACTGAAATCCGTCCAGAAAGAAAAGAATCCATTTCAATGAAAAACTTAATACTCTACTCTCGCAAGAGAGGAGGAAAAACGATGGCTGATAAATTAGCTGCCGAAATTGTAGATGCATTCAATCTGCAAGGTGCTTCTTTCAAACGTAAAGAAGATATGCATCGTATGGCTGAAGCAAACAGAGCTTTCGCCCATTTTCGTTTTTAATATTTAACATCTGAAGATATACTAAAATGGCAAAAGGAGATTTAAGTTACAATCGGAATATCGGTATCATGGCTCACATTGATGCTGGTAAAACAACAACTTCCGAGCGTATTCTATTTTATACAGGGTTAACCCACAAAATTGGTGAAGTACACGAGGGTGCTGCCACCATGGACTGGATGGAGCAAGAGCAAGAAAGAGGTATTACAATTACTTCTGCAGCTACTACAACTAGTTGGAATTATCAAAATGAAAAATACAAAATAAATTTGATTGACACCCCAGGACACGTTGACTTTACCGTAGAGGTTGA
>JAAYPI010000185.1 GCA_012519885.1 Bacteroidales bacterium | reverse complement strand
GGTCAATACGAGATATTCCATAATTATCTTCAGAAAAATCATTGACAACAAAATCTTTAAAAGGATTTTCATTCATCATCCCCGCTTGAATGGCTTTTTCAATTTCAGCCATTAATTCGGCAATTGAACCAATACAAATTTCTTCTTGTTTATCCTCTGTCCGCCATATTGGTAGGGGTGTTCCCCAATACCTACTACGAGATAAATTCCAATCCTGAAGATTTTCGAGCCATTTTCCAAAACGTCCTGTACCAGTAGCTTGTGGTTTCCAATTTATTGTGTTATTTAATTCAACCATTGTTTCGCGACAAGCTGTAGAGCGTATAAACCAACTATCTAGTGGATAATACAATACAGGTTTGTCTGTACGCCAACAATGTGGATAGTTATGTATATGTTTTTCAATTTTAAAAGCTAGTCCTTGTTGTTTGAGCATTACGCACAAATCGATATCCAACGTTGCATCATTCTCATTTAGCGAGGTGTCGTAGGCATTTTTTACATATCTTCCAGCAAAAGGGCTATATAGGGCTATATTTGTTCTTTGAGCTACAAAATCATTATCTATATCGTTAATAGTATAAAACTTCCCCTGAAGGTCAACTAAGGGGCGTTCATTACCATTTTTATCTATCAATAACATAGCAGGAATGTTGTTCATTTTTGCTACACGGGCATCATCAGCACCAAAAGTGGGTGCAATATGTACTATACCCGTACCATCTTCGGTTGTTACAAAATCTCCACTAATAACGCTAAATGCTCCTTCATCAGGCTTAAAGAAAGGTATGAGCTGTTTGTAAGTCATACCAACTAGTTCACTTCCTTTGTATTCAGCTATGATGGAATATGGAATTAATTTATCTCCTGCTGTGTATTCGGATAATGATAGGCTTGAGGCTTTTCCATTAAAATGGGCAGATACCAAATCTTTAGCTAGAATAACAGTTTGAGGTTCAAAGGTATAAGGGTTATAGGTTTGCACAGCCACATATGTTATTGTTGCTCCAACACAAAGGGCTGTATTTGATGGCAAAGTCCATGGTGTAGTAGTCCATGCTAAGAAATATGCTTTTCCAAATTGGGTTAATTCTGCAATAGGGTTATCTATTTCAAATTGAGCAACTACGGTAGTATCTTTTACATCTTTGTAACATCCCGGTTGATTTAGCTCGTGCGAACTAAGCCCACTACCAGCAGCAGGCGAGTAGGGTTGAATGGTATATCCTTTGTATAATAAATTTTTATTGTACAATTCTTTTAATAACCACCAAATAGATTCAATAAATTTATTATCATAAGTGATATATGGATGGTTCATATCCACCCAATAACCCATTTTGTGGGTTAAACTTTCCCATTCCTTGGTATATTTCATCACATCCTTACGACATGCGGCATTGTACTCTTCTACTGATATAGATTTACCAATATCTTCTTTGGTAATACCTAGAGATTTTTCCACTCCTAATTCTACTGGTAAGCCGTGAGTATCCCATCCTGCTTTGCGTTGTACTTGATACCCTTTCATTGTTTTGTAACGCAAAAATAAATCTTTAATGGTACGTGCCATTACGTGGTGAATGCCTGGCATGCCGTTGGCAGAAGGGGGTCCTTCGTAAAAAACAAAAGTAGGATTTCCTGTTCTTGTATCAATACTTTTTTTAAAAATGTCATGTTTATCCCAGTAGGCAAGAATATCTTTATTTATTGCCGAGAGGTCAAGATGTGTATATTCTGAAAATTTTGTATTCATATCATTATTTTTTCAATTTGCAAAGATAAAAAAACAACTTAGAACAAAAAAAGATATTTTTACAAAAAAGCTTCTTCTTTTATAGATAAGAAGCCTTTTTGTAGTTAACGATATGTCATTTTTTAGCGTATCCTAGAAAGGGATCGTATCAAAGCTTCATCTTTACCGATGGCTCTAATAGCTAAATAGCAGAGAATAAGATTGATAACAGGTATGATAATTGGCAATTTGTAATCAATAATGCTGTTATTGCTAATGATAGTAGCGGCAAAATCAATATAAAAATAGATTACTCCGTAGAGAAAAATCATCAATATCATTGCTATAACATTTAATCGCATCTGAAGTATTCTTTTTTTGTATATAAAAATACTTGAAAAAGAAATTATAGGAAGTAATAATACTAAAAATAAATAGGGAATAAATTGATATATGGTTTGATTTGATTCAGTGAGTTGAATACCCCACGTGGTTATATTATACACATGTGTGTCATGTGTAATAGATGCAATTGGAAAAAACCAAAGGCATACTCCTAATATGCTAATAATTAATAAATATACGGATTGAATGCGTTGTATCATAGTAGAATTAGAATAGAAATTAGTATGTTCATAAAAAAAAGTCCGTAGCTTTAGCAGCACACGGACTTTAGTTTTGTTGGAAGTGTAAATTATTCAGCAACTACTGCAGCTGAATCAACAACTACAACAGCTGAATCAACAACAACTGCAACTGAATCAACAACAACTTCTTCTACAATTTCTTCTTCTACTACAGCTTCTTCAGTAGCTTTTTCTGCACATGAAGCAAAAGCAACAGCAACGATAGTAGCAACAAATAATACTAACTTTTTCATTTTTTTAGTTTTTAAAATATTAAACAATGATTTTTTTTGAACGCACAAAGATATCCATTTATTTTGTAACAAAAATAAAAAAAATAAAAAAACTTTTGTTAATAAGTGTTAATAGTATGTTAGAGAGCAAATATAGTATACATAACGGTGTAAATAAATGATAAAACTCCTTAAATACTGATATTTGTATACAAATAGCGTTTAATGCTTCTTTTGGGTGTTTTCTCAAATTCATTAGGATATAGGTGTATTTTTGACACATTTTCGTATGTACCTACTACGTTGTTTAGATTGTTCCTATTTTCTTCCATAATAATTTCTAAATCTTGTTGTGTAAGTTGTGAACCATCCATTGCTTCGTAGTCTGGGTAAACTAGAGCAATAAGTTTACCATGTTTTTCTATTACTAAACTTTCCATAATAAATGGTAAGTTATTTAGTTTTGCTTCTATTTCTTCAGGGTATATATTTTGTCCATTAGCCCCTAAAATCATGCTTTTTGATCTTCCCTTAATAAAAATATAACCATGTTCATCAATAGTTCCTAAATCGCCTGTTTTCAACCATCCATCGTCGGTGAATGCTTCGGATGTAGCCAGTTCGTTTTTATAATATCCCTGCATGACATGTTCTCCTTTTACTAGTATTTCTCCTACAATATTGTAAGGGTCGGGTGAATCAATCTTAACTTGCATTGTATCTAATATTTTACCAGCCGAGGAAGGTCTAAATTCAGTATGGCTTGCATATGAAATAAGTGGAGCACATTCTGTCATTCCATACCCAATGGTAAAACGAAACCCAATTTTAGTTAAGAATTCTTCTACTTCTTTGTTTAATGCAGCACCACCAACAACAATTTCAGTGAATTCGCCACCAAATGATTCAGTAAGTTTCTTATTTACTTGTTCATAAATCTTTTTATTTAGCAATGGGATATTTAGAGCTAGTTTAATACCTGTTTTATTTAATGAAGGCTGGATAGATTTTTTATATACTTTTTCTAAAATAAGGGGAACCATAAAAATAACGTTAGGTTTTATTTCTTCAAATGCTTTTAACAAAACTTTTGGACTTGGTATTTTATTCAAAAAATATATATGAGAACCAGAACATGTGGGAACAAGAAAATCGAAAGCACAACCATAGGCGTGAGCTAATGGTAAAAAAGATAATACTCGATCTCCTTTTTTAAGAAGCTGGGTTTTGAAGCCAAAAGTAATATTCCCTGCTAGATTATTGGCTGTTAACATAACTCCTTTACTAAATCCTGTAGTGCCTGATGTATAATTTAGCATGGCAAGTTCACTGTTATCGCGTGATGTGTATTGTATATGGCTTTGGGTAAAGCCTTGCGGATATTTCTTCTCAAACTTGCTAGTTAGATTGCCTACTATTTTTTGAATTCCTGCACCATCTTTTTGATGTATACATCGAAAATCGTCAATGGAAAATGCTGCTTGAATATTTTCCATTTTATCTTCTTCTAAATTATCCCAAATACTATCACTACAAAATAAAAAGACAGTTTCAGAGTGATTAACAATATGATGTACGTCATTGGGATTAAAATCTTGCAAAATAGGTACAATTACGGCACCATAAGTTACTGTAGCTACAAATGTGATAGCCCAATGTGGTGTATTTTTGCCAATCAAAGCAATTTTATCTCCAGGCTTAATTTTAGATTCTGCAAACAAAAGGTGTAATTTTTCAATTTTCAGTGCGACTTCTCCATACGTCATGCTAGTACCCAAAGTATAATCTGTGTAGGCAGGTAACTCCCAATTTTCCTTAAAACTAGTTTCAAAGAGCTTGATAAAATTTTCTTTAATCATAGTATTTTGATTTATGTTGTTTTACAAAAATAAACTATTTTTTGATACATATAGTTTGTAGGCTAACTTTTAAGAAATTTTGTTAGTAAAACGATGCTACATGTTTTCTTCTTTTTTTGCTAGTTTCCATATTTCTTCCATTTTGGCAAGAGGCATATCACTAAGAGCTATTTCATGTTGTTTTGCATATTCTTCTAAGTAGGTAAAACGCTGAATAAATTTTTTATTGGTATGTTCTAAGGCATTATCTGGGTTAATTTTATACAATCTAGCAGCATTAATTAAACTGAAAAATACGTCACCAAACTCTTTTTCCATTTTTTCTTTGTTCATTGAGTCTATTTCCACGGTTAATTCTGAAATTTCTTCTTGCACTTTTTTCCACACATCCTCTTTTTTTTCCCAGTCAAAACCAGCACTTCGAGCTTTATCTTGGATGCGATGAGCTTTTATAATGGACGGAAGAGAGGATGGAACGCCCGATAGTATCGTTTTGTTTCCTTCTTTTTCTTTTAATTTTAATTTTTCCCAATTTTTTTCTACCTCTTGAGAGGTTTGAGCTTGTTCTGTCCCAAAAATATGGGGATGTCTGTATATAAGTTTTTCGGCAAGTGCATCACAGATATCTTTTAGTGTAAAAGCTGATTTTTCTTCTCCAATTTTTGCGTAGAATAATATATGCAGTAATAAATCGCCTAATTCTTTTTTTATTTGTTGGTTGTTGCCTTGAAGTATAGCATCTGACAATTCGTACGTTTCTTCAATAGTAAGAACTCGAAGGGTTTCGTTAGTTTGTTTTTTATCCCAAGGACATTTAACTCTTAATTCATCTAATATATGAATGACGTTTTCAACAGCTTCTAATTTTTTTTTCATACTTATATTCTTATTTACGATTTCTCGATAGGGCAGTACAAAACTCGTAAATAATATTTAGTTAAACAAATTTCTTCTACATCACTTATCGACTTTTAGTGCTTAAATTCTTGCATAAATGCACACAACGTTACAAATATGAAATTCTAGGGAGTTTAAATACGTGATAATTGTATGATTTTTAGGTATTTATATATATAATTTTTTATTAACAATATAAACAAAATAGGAAATGGTACATAATTTTAAAATAATGGCATCACGTAAGTCTATTTTAACAGATTATTGATTACATATGTAATATATCAAGATGTTAAAGTTAATTACACATTAATTTTAGGGAAACATAGAGTAGGGTAATTGTTTATTTTCACATTGAATTACATTTGTATTTTTAATAGAATCATACCATAGATTTAAAGAATATAATAATTATTAATTTATTATATATTAGATATTTATAAATTTATTATGAAGTATTTATTTATATTTAATGCTTTTTACCTCCTAGTAGTAGATAAAACGCAAAATCACAATGAAAATTGATTATTATTATATTGTTAGTCAGTGTTTTATTGTAAATATATAAAGTATTAGTTTTTATTTTATTGATTGATTTTGGTGGAATATGACACTGAATGATATATACTATTTTTTAATTGGATTTTACGGATGTAAATCAAATGGCACTGAAAATACATTTGTAATATTTGCAAATGTAATAAATTATAATTACATTTGTGATAAAATATATTACATGAAAGATAGGTTAAAAGAACTTTTAGAAAAAGAAAATCTTACACCAAAAGAATTTGCAGTATTAGTAGGTATACAGCAGTCTGCTGTATCTCACCTATTGTCTGGTAGAAATAAGCCTAGTATGGATGTGATACAGAAAATTCTTCGTGTATTCAAACATATTAATCCAACTTGGCTAATACTAGGAGATGGAGGTATGTATAAGAGTATTAAACCTATTCAGGGCTCATTATTTGAAGAAAAATTATCTACACATGTAAATATTGAAGCCAACACCCATAAAAAAGATGAAAATACACTGAAAAATATTAGTGAAATACCTGTTAATCAAGTAGATAAATTTTTAAAAACAGAAAAAAAAATAATTCGTATTGTTGTATATTTTTCAGATAATTCATACGAAGAATTTAATCATTGATTTTATCTACTATCTATTTTCCAATTAAGTGACTTTTTTTATCTTTGTGGAGGTTTTTACCCATCCATTATTTGTTTGTAAACAATCGTTGTTTGTATCAGTTTTGGGTGTTTTGATTACTAAATTATTCTACCTAATGAATTTATGAAAAAATACATTCTTGATTGTGTTGTTGTAGCAAATATCCCGTTAAATAAACGCTATTTTCTGTTACGTGTATCACATCCTAGTCCTTTTCCTCGTATGTTACCTGGTCAGTTTGTTGAATTGCGTGTAGACAATTCTTCTGATGTGTTATTAAGAAGACCTATTTCTATTCATGATATGAATTACGAAACAAATGAAATGGATTTGTTAGTTCAAATTGTTGGAGCAGGTACCCTCAAAATGTCGGAGTTAAAAAAAGGAGATTTACTTAATATGATAGCTCCCTTGGGTAATTCATTCTCGATGCCAACAATTGATATGAAACATGTGCTTTTGGTAGGAGGAGGTGTAGGAGTTGCCCCATTATTATTATTGGGAAGGGTATTACAACAGTATTCTTGTAAGGTTTCATTTCTTCTTGGTGCACGTACTGCAAGTGATTTAGTTCAACTTGATTCTTTTAGTCAGTACGGCGAGGTTTATCTTACAACAGAAGATGCGACTGTAGGTGAAAAAGGTTTTGTAACTAATCATTCGCTATTGAAAAATAAGGTTTTTGACAAAATTTATACTTGTGGTCCAACTCCTATGATGAAAGCCATTTCAGCATACGCAAAAACCAATAATATTGAGTGCGAAGTATCGTTAGAAAATACTATGGCTTGCGGTTTTGGCGTATGTTTATGCTGTGTAACAGATACAACAGAAGGTCATAAATGTGTGTGTACAGAAGGTCCAGTGTTTAATTTAACAACATTAAAATGGTAGATTTAGGTATAAATATTGGTAATTTGCAGCTTAAAAATCCAGTAATGACTGCATCCGGAACTTTTGGATATGGTACAGAATTTTCTGATTTCTTTGACATTTCAGCGTTAGGTGGAATTATTATTAAAGGAACAACGTTGCATCATCGCGAAGGCAATCCGTATCCACGAATGGCAGAAACTCCAGCAGGAATGCTAAACGCTGTCGGCTTGCAAAATAAAGGAGTAGAGTATTTTATTACATCCATTTATCCATCCCTTAAAACGATTGATACTCATGTGTTAGTTAATGTTTCTGGTAGTACAATAGAAGAATATGTGCAAGCTGCAGAAAAAATAAATGATTTGGATAAGATACCTGCTATTGAATTAAATATTTCGTGTCCAAATGTAAAAAAAGGAGGTATGGGTTTTGGTACATCATGTGCATCAGCTGCAGAGGTAGTAAAAGCTGTACGCAAGGTATATACCAAAAGCATTATGGTTAAACTTTCTCCTAATGTTACCAATATAGCCGAAATTGCACAAGCAGTAGAAGCTGAAGGGGCAGATAGTGTATCGTTGATTAATACATTGCTGGGTATGGCTGTTGATGCTGAAAAGCAGAAACCCGTTTTATCAACCATTACGGGTGGATTGTCTGGTCCATGTGTTAAACCTATAGCTTTACGTATGGTATGGCAAGTAGCTAAAGCTGTTAACATACCGATTGTGGGCTTAGGGGGTATTATGAATGCAACTGATGCTATTGAATTTATGTTAGTAGGTGCTTCTGCTGTGCAGATAGGAACAGCAAATTTTATTGACCCAACTGTGAGCCTCAAAATAGTAAATGGAATCGAAGCATATTTACAGAAACATAATTACAGCTCTGTAAAAGATATAATTGGGCTTATAAAATAAGTATTTAATTTTCTTTTATTTTCGGTCTTTTTATGCGTATTCTTATTTTATCATATTTCCTCTTTGTGTTGCATTTGGTTATTTACGCTTCGGATATGCCCGTGGCGTATGCTCGTACACTGGATGATGTTTTACTATATACCAATGAGCTACAATTAACCCAAGATTCATTATCAAATCAATCTGTTTTGGATACGTCTGTTGTAATTCAATATCCTGATTTTGAATTGATTATTAATAAAGATAGTTTACATCTTATATTGAATAGAATATTACCAGCCTATCAATATGTTGATTCTATTCGCTCTGATTCAGTTCATATTTTTGAAAAAATGCTCATAGCCACCATTCAGCACCCCTATTTTGTAGATTGGGTATTTACTCGAAATGGATATAAACTTCAAAACGAGATAGAAAAACAAGAACTTATTAACAAAATTAAATCAGGAAATCAAGTAACAATCATTAAACAAGCAGATGAAGTTTATGTATATGAGCTGCAAAACCAACAAAAGTTGAGAAAAAATACACAGCTGTCGTTTAATGATTATGTATTTATTAATCAGGACATTAAACCCCGTCAAATTTCTCCGAGCAAGCAAAAGGTGTTACCAGTATATTGGACGAGAGGTTTTCAGGTAGGGTTACACCTTTCACAACATTACATATCTCCTAATTGGTATAGAGGAGGGGAAAGTCATTTAGCTTTGATTACACTGGGTAGTGCTTTTTATAATTACAATAATAAGAAAACCATACAATGGGAAAATAAGCTTGATTTTAAGGCTGGGTTTAATAGCTCAACTGCTGATTCTATTCGATTTCTTCAGACAAATGAAGATGTGTTTCGTGTGACTAGTAAATTTGGTTATAAAGCATTTACTAAATTTTATTATACTGGTCAAACAGAATTTACGACACAACTCTTTAACACCTATAAGGTTAATACATATGATCGTATCACAGGTGCTTTTTCTCCTATCAGATTATCAGTAAGTGGTGGTTTAGATTATAAAGAGAGTGCCGATTTTTCCATATTTTTTTCACCTGTTTCTTATAAATATATTTATGTGAATGATACTACGAAACATATTTCCGTTGCCCAATCAATAGCAGATAAATTAGGAATTGATAAAGGGAAGAAATCGTTACATGAAGTAGGTAGTTTGGTGCGTATAAAATATAGGTATAAATTGAGTATTGAGATTGAATTTGATACACGTACTACGATATATACCAACTATAAAGGTATAGAGTTTGACTC
>JAAYPI010000184.1 GCA_012519885.1 Bacteroidales bacterium | reverse complement strand
TACACGCGTGTCTTCTTTTTATCGCGAAAAAGATATTGAGATAAGAAATGAAATAAGCCAACGCGTAGAAAGAGGTAAAGTAGAGTTTTCGGTGTATGTAGAAAATGCCACCAGCGATGTTACATCAAAAATTAATACCACTATTTTTCAACAGTATGTAGAGCAGTTATCTCAATTAGCCGAAAATTCGGGCATAGAAAAACCGACTAATTGGTTTGAGATAATACTCCGTTTTCCAGAGGTGATGAAAAATGAAACAGCCGAACTGACCGATGAGGAATGGGCTGTAGTAAAAACTACCCTGCTTGCCAGTATCGAACAATTGCAACTGTATAGAAAAGAAGAAGGGAAGGCATTGCACGCAGTGTTGCTACAAAAAATTGACAACATACAACAGTATTTGGAACAAACCGTGCAATACGAATCAGAACGTATAGATAAAATCAAACAACGCTTGCACGAAAACCTAAAAGCCATTGACGACAAAATAATTGTAGATGAAAATAGGCTAGAGCAAGAATTGATTTACTACATCGAGAAATTAGATGTAAACGAAGAAAAAGAACGCTTAAAGCACCATTTGGCATATTTTAAATCTACCATGCAAGAGCCAACATCGTCAGGTAAAAAACTAGGCTTTATTGCACAAGAAATAGGTAGAGAAATCAATACCTTAGGCTCTAAATCCAATCAAAGCGATATGCAACGCTTGGTAGTGCTGATGAAAGATGAGCTAGAGCAAATCAAAGAACAAGTATTGAATGTATTGTAACAACAGCTTATGGAAACAACTGTGCAAGGCAAATTAATCGTACTTTCGGCACCATCGGGAGCAGGCAAAACTACCATTATGCGGTATTTATTGCAACAAGATTTATCCTTATCTTTTTCTATCTCAGCCACTACACGCCAGCCACGAGGCACAGAAGAACATGGCAAGGACTATTATTTCTTTTCAGTAGAAGATTTTAGACAAAAGATAGCAGATGGAGCATTTGTAGAGTACGAAGAAGTATATCCCGGCTGTTTTTATGGCACACTTAAATCGGAAGTGGAACGCTTAACCTCGCAAGGCAAACACGTAGTATTTGATGTAGATGTAGTAGGAGGGGTGAATATAAAAAAAATGTATGGCAAGCGAGCACTCACTATTTTTGTGCAACCGCCATCTATCGAAGCCTTGCAACAACGCTTGCAAACTAGGGCAACCGATAGCCCCGAAATGATAGAAACACGCATAGCCAAAGCTGCTTACGAAATGACATTTGCACACCAATTTGATGTAGTAATCGTAAACGATGATTTGCCCAAGGCACAACAAGAGGCAGAGCAGGTGATACGCAATTTTTTAGCCCAATGAACATTGGTTTGTATTTTGGTTCTTTCAATCCCATACACAATGGGCATCTTGCCATAGCAAGCTATGTGCTGGAGCATACCGACTTGCACGAAGTGTGGTTTGTGGTTTCGCCACAAAATCCCTTTAAAGCAAACGATGTATTGCTACCCGAACAACAACGCCTGCACATGGTGCAATTGGCAATACAAGCTATACCGATGATGAAAGCCAGCGATGTGGAATTTGCCTTGCCCAAACCATCTTACACCTACGATACCTTACAATACCTTACACAGCACTACCCACACCATAGCTTTGCCTTGATGATGGGAGCTGATAACGCCGAACGCATGCACGAATGGAAAAATGCCACACAACTGCTAGGGCATTACCCCATCTATGTGTATCCCAGAGATAATGATACATCCATAGCCACACAACACCCTGATTTTAAGTACGTGCAAGCACCCTTGTACCCCATTTCTTCTACACAAATACGCACCCAAATTGCCAACAATACAGACGTTTCCACGTGGTTGCAACCAGCAGTGTATGCCTATATCAAAGAGCATAATTTGTATAAGTAAAAGTTTGTACCACCATTTGTAAAATGGTTTGGTGCTATTGCTTCGGAGAAGATGATAAAAAATCTATTTTATATCTAACATTTTCATATCATCTCAGTATTTTATTTACCATTTTCGTCAATGCATTAAATAAATTTTGTTTTTATTTGAAAATGTAATGCTTTTAATTAACTTTGTTATGCGAAAACTACAAATAAAACACTAAGATATTGTAGGCAATTAACGAACCAAAAATATGCGAATAGGAAGTAAAGAATTTAAAAACAAAAAAGAAGCTCTGAATTATTACAAAGAGATTTTGAATTCGTATAAGTTTGGCGAAACTTTGAATGATAAAGACAAGCAAGATATTATAGATTTATTAAGTATTCGTCCTGATTTTGAAACAAAATTCTGTAATGGATTTAAGCAAATCTATGTTGATAAGATACCTAAATATAATTCAAAAGCATTTTTCGTACTTGACAATAATTCTGAACTTGAAGTTTTCTCTTACATAAAATGTATAAACGGCAGCAAACCACCATTAACAAAGTTTAGCTGTACGTGTAGAGATATTATTCAGGACGATATAAACAATGTAAAACTCCAATATTTTAAAGAAAACTCCCAAAAAGGGAAAGTAAAATGTCAAGAAACTGGAGAATTGTGCAAATGGGAAGATTTAGTAATTGACCATAGACAACCAAATACATTTTCTGTAATTGTTGATAGATTCATCGAATTGAATCATATTGATATTTTGACAATTGAATATGTCAATGTTATTGATGGCGTTTACAAATTTAAAGATGACGAATTATGTCAAAAATTTAGAGAATATCATAAAGAGAAAGCTAATTTAAGAATTGTGAAGAAAAGTAGAAATTCAGGAAGAGCATATCAAGCAAGAGTGAGAAAACAAAAAAAGGATTTGAAAATAGAATAAAAACTGCCCCTGTTCGCCGTAGTGTGAAGTTTGACAATTTGGTTGTTCAGCATAGCGTCTCGCTATGTCGAAGTTATACCGATTGCACAAACAATATAGCCCAATTTCGACAAAGTCTCATTGTTCGCTACTCCTCGTTTTCAACGAGGAGTTTAAGGTTTGTCGTTTGTAACGACAATAATACACTAACCCCCAATCATTTTAGTCAAAGTACCTCATTATATTTTGAAAGTTCGTTAAAACCCATTACATTTGAGCAAAAATTAAACTAAACGGAGGTTTTTATACAGACTGTCGTTAGGGGCAAGGGCAAAAAATAAAAAATGCGGAGAATAAATAGCACTTTTACCGCTTTTTTTGCGGAATATATTTTGTCGTGCGGTGAATAAGTTGTATTTTTACCGCAAATTTAGCGGAGAAAAGAAAATATGTATGTATACAACAATCAAAACTGGCCAATATTTGAGTGGAATAGTGAGAAACTATTACCATTACTTGCTTATGTGAGAAATCGACAAGGAAAACACATTGGAAAAATGGGTGCTTTGGGTTTTGAACTTCAAAATGAAGCAAATCTTGAGATATTGACAATTGAAATTCTAAAATCGACAGAAATTGAGGGTGAATTTCTTGACAGAGAACAAGTAAGGTCGTCAATTGCAAGACGTTTAGGCTTAGACATTTCAGGACTTGTTTATTCTGAACGAAATGTGGACGGAATAGTTGATTTAATACTTGATGCAACAAAGAAATACGACAAAGAACTAACTAAAGAACGACTTTTCAGTTGGCATGCTTCACTTTTTCCGGCAGGACAAAGCGGAATGTATAAAATTATCGTAGGAAATTGGCGCGACGATTCGACTGGACCAATGCAGGTTGTTTCTGGAGCTTTAGGAAAAGAAAAAGTTCATTATCAGGCTCCACCGGCAAATCAAATAGAAAATGAAATGCGAATTTTCTTTGATTGGTTTAACCTGGAACAGAATGTTGACCCGGTTTTAAAAGCTGCAATTGCACATTTGTGGTTTGTGACACTTCACCCATTTGAAGACGGAAATGGAAGAATTTCAAGAGCATTAAGTGATATGTTGTTAGCACGTTCAGACGAACAATCGTATCGGTTTTACAGTATGTCTACACAAATACGAAAAGAACGAAATTCGTATTATGACATTTTGGAAAAAACACAAAAAGGAAGTTTGGATATAACCAACTGGCTTGAATGGTTTTTGAATTGTTTATTACACTCAATTGAAAGCTCAGAAAAATTACTTGAAAAGGTTATTTACAAGCACGAATTTTGGCTTCAGAACACTAAAGTGTCAATAAATGACAGACAGCGTAAAATGCTGAATATGCTAATGGACGACTTTGAAGGAGTTTTAAACACGACAAAATGGGCAAAAATCGGAAAATGTTCACAGGACACAGCATTGCGTGACATTCAGGATTTAATAGAAAAAGGAATTCTAGCGAAATCTGAACAAGGCGGACGAAGTACAAATTATGAATTGAAAACCAACTAATTGCCACAAGCCCCAGCCTGTCTTGTCCTGAAATAGGTTTATACAAAAAAGTGTAAAATGGAAACAAAACAACAAGGCACTTTAGGATTACGAAGAAAGAAATTTACTTTCATAAAGATATCTATTTCGCTCCGCTGGAGCTAAC
>JAAYPI010000183.1 GCA_012519885.1 Bacteroidales bacterium | reverse complement strand
TTTGGTTAACTAAATCTTCAAAGTAGCGTGTATTTACTTTTGCCTCTCTAAATCCAGCTAACGTTCTTTTGGTAATGCTTTTTGCCATGGGTGTTTTGCACAATACAAAAATGTTGTCGGCTATTACATTGTCCCACATTTTTTGTTGTTCATCTATGGTTGGTAATTCATCTTTCTTTGGATATTTAGTATCCAATATTCGTCTGTATACACCATAAGCCATATAGAGCGGATATAAACCAGATTTTGAGTTTATTTCTAAAATTTTAGAATCTTCAGCAAACACATTTTCAGTTACATCACCATGATTTACAAAGCGTGGCTGTTCAATCGTGTTTTCCATATTTTCATCAAAAAACACATAACCACCTAAACAGTCACCCATGTGCATGTTTACCACACGCCAAGGCGTTAAAACTGTTTCTTTATCGGGATTTCTAAAAGTGCTGAATATGGTTGTAATACGAGCAATTCTCTCTTCAATACTCAAATGGTCAGCTGCACGAGCCATAGCACGTATTCGTTTTCCCGCTGCTCTAAACACATCAGGTTCGTAATACTTCTTGAAGTTTTCAAACACATCTTTGGTAACGCCTTTGGGCATAAACTCTTCCCAAGATTGGTCGTCAATGAGTTGAGAGAAGTTGTCTATGTTTATTTGTTTATCTTCATCTTTTACCTCTGCACCATAGATTAATAAAGGCATACGGATGGATATACCCCTCAAAATAGAAACAGCAGTATCACGAACTTTTCGTTTTTCTTCTTTTTCCTTTAATAAGCGTTTTTCCTCCTCAGTTAATTCTTTTTTGGCTCTATTTTTCTTTTCCGCTCCCTCCAATTGCTCATATTCCTCATCTGTAAACCCTTGTTTATTGATGTCTATATCGCCACTTTTGGGCATGGCTTTGGTGCTTCCAATGATTCCTTTTAATTTTTCAAAGTCTTTCAACTCAACATCATTGAGTTTCATCAATTGGTCGTTGTTGTATAAATAGCCATCTTCAAAACCATTTCTAACCACTCTTTCAACATACACTCTTTTGAGTTGCTCAAGCATTCCTTCAACGTTGTATGATGCCATACGAGAGCCATCAACTGAAATTATTGGGCAAAAATTCAAAAATTCACCCATCGTTTCACGGTCGCCACTAGAAGTTTTACCTGCCTTTGAAGAAATCTTAGCTGTTTCAGCAATCACCTTTAAAGTTCTGTCAGGTGCAAAATCAAAAATAAAACACTCTTCTTTTATCTTGCCATTTATGGTTGCAGGTGTTTGCACCCTAAAAATAGTTTGCATATAACTTGAAGCGGAAGTATTGAAAGAACCTGAAAGCATAAAAACAGCAGTCCACGCTGGAACAGAAACCCCTGTTGTCAACCTACCGCATGAAAGCGTTATAGTGTAGGTTTCTTGTGGCTTGTTGCTAATTGCATTTTTTACTTTTTTTAATGCTTCTTCGTTCGCTTCTTCTTCATCGCCATCACCAGCTACATTCACAATTTTGAATTGACCAAAAACAGGATGTGCTTGCAACATGGCACTTAAAGCTCTTGCTTCTTTTACTCCTGGAACCATCCACAATGAATGGCGGAAATTGTCTCTGTATTCTTGAGTGGAATAGGGGTAGTTACTGTCTTTATCCTCTTTGCAAATCAGGTTTAAAAATGAACTAACATCTTTTTCGTGCAAAAAGTCACCCTCTTTATTCACCCTAAAAAACTCTCGGAAGTTGAAAGCTACATCTTCGTCAACAAAAGAGTTGAGCAACTTACCTAAATCATAGGTAAATATGTTCAATCGAGGAAGTGATGCATAAGGGTTGGGGTCGCCAAAATGAATTTCGTCCCATTCCTTTTTTGCTTTTTGTTCCATCACATAATCCCAAGTATAGATTTCATCTTCTTGGTAATTGTCCAAAAGATTAAAAGGTGTACCCGAAAGGTGCAAAACTTTCGTTAAGGGTTTAACTAATTCACGCATTACATTTTTACCCAACTCAGTTTGTGTGCCTTCGTGTGCTTCGTCAACTATAATAAAATCCCAATTGGCACTAAATATCTCATCGTTTTTATCAAAATTCCCACCAACTTGTGAAGAACCTCTCAAGTCTTGCATAGAAGCAAAGTAGATATACTTAGCGTTTTCTTTCCTTTGTTGCTTTTCCAAAGTTTGAATTAAGTCCCCGTTTTTCTTTGAGCCATAAAAGAAATTTGGTTTATCATAAAATATCTTTCCAAAATCTTCGAACCATCCAGCGTCTACAACAGGGCGGAGGGTTAAAATTAATGTTCGTGTAAAGTCCATATCCTTAACAACTTGTAGAGCGGATAGGGTCCTCCCAAAACGCATTTTTGCAAACCAAAGCATTTCGTTTCCTTTTTTGAATTGCTTCTTGGTTTTATCAATTGCTT
>JAAYPI010000182.1 GCA_012519885.1 Bacteroidales bacterium | reverse complement strand
AGACTCCAATTGCATATCCTTGGTTCTGAAATATTTCTCTATTTGATTTATTGTCAAAAACTTTAAAGACGATAATCCCAATTACTCCAAGAATAAATAGGAATAACTCGATTTTTTCTTTTTTGTTTTTTATTCGGATCATGCTTTATGATCGATAGGCAAAAGCTATCTCTTTGAGTTTATTTAAAGCTTGAATTGATGTGTCATCAATATGTTACCTAACGTTTGGGTATATGAAACGTTTGGCATTTCAAAGCGATTTCCTATCAAACCGTTGCAATGTTTATTAAATGTACTGACCTTAAAATCAGCACTATCCGCCAAATGTTTTATATACCGTGTTGTATGCTGGGCTTTATTCATTATCAGTTAATTATCAGTCTTTTACAATCATTAATCCGCTCAATCAAAGCACTGCCGTTTTGGAAAAAATTAGTTTTTAGGGTCGGCATAAAAGCGGTGGCAAACAGACAAACTCTTTTGCAATTTTTGGTTGCGTGTAGGCATGTGCGAATTGCAAATGTGCTTGGCTGTGTGGGCTGGCTTAAACTGCTATTACCCTTTGTCTCCATACATTTACTTCTTTACCAATGGATGTTTTCCATTGTGGGGCTCTTACATTTCTAAACACCAAACACCTATCAATTAAAGTTTTAAAATCAGAATTATGATATTTTTTGTTAGTTAATGTATCAATGGCAACAATAAAATCGGATAAATTCATAGGAACAATATTTACAAACTCTTCCTCATCCCCTTTATACCAAACACCAATTCTAAAAGTATCAGCAACATTATTATCGACTGTTGGAGCAATAAACAAACAATATACATCCTTGTTTGGATATTGCTCTTTATACTGAACTGTATGTCTCCTAACTGGTTCACTTTCCACTGCCATTTGTCTATGTGAACTTGTCAATGTTACCTCTACAACTAACACATAAGTTTCAAATTCAAATATAAGATCCGCACCACCACCAGGTGCAGTATTTCTTGGATGAAAATCTTGATCAATCGGAAATCGCCTAGTTGTATGAATTGGACTCACTAAATCATCTATTGCAAGAAAACTTCTCCAGACTGCCCATTCTAAATAAGCAGGGCGATCATCTATTTCGGGTCCATTGGGAACTGATTCACCATTTAAAACTTTTAAATAATTAAGAATATCCCGTATTGAATCATCTGATTGTTGTTCATTTGCAAAGTCTTCTTCTCGTTCCCAATTATTATATTCAATAAGCTCAAATCTAATGCGTTTAATTTCTTCCTTATCAGAATCAATTGTCAATTTATTTGCTTCTGATAATAACGGATTTTTATTATCTCGAATTCCATTTTTTAATTCCTCAATCTCTATTAGTGCAAATTGCTTGTCATCAGTCGGAAGTGGAAAAGTATTCTTATAAAAATGAGAGAAATATTCAAGTGGATCTTGCGAAAAAAGGAATATCGGTTCAGATGACAATAGTGAATCAACAAACCTTATCTTGTTTGATCTAATAACTAAAGTTTGACCTATTCTTGAAAAAAGACCAGATAGACTAAAATATCTAAAAGTTGTATCTGCATAATCGCTAACAACAGAATTTGGATTGATTCCGATCTCTTTACCAAGTTCATTTTTGTAATCATTTTTTAAATCCAATATTTCTTTAGGATTTTGGCATTCAGAAAGTTTTTGTCTATAATTTAGAATTTCATCGACAATTTGATTTGGTAATTTTTGAGTATGATTCCTGAATTTTTGCAGGAATAATCCAGTCTCTAGTTTTGTAAGACCATCTTGACCATTTTGTTGCAATTTACTTAATACCTGAAGCAATAATACAAAAGGTTTCATTGAACCATCAGGAAATCCAGTTTCCAATGAATTTGGTAATTCATAACAAATAAATTGCCTACTATAAATTTCCTCAATTTCAGTAACTGATTTTGCATTTATCAATTTTCGACCAGCAGGGGTAAGCTCAAAATCTTGATTTATTTGTGGAATAGAAATGAGGTTGAAAAATTCGCTTGTTGAATATCTTGTTGCATTAATGTTATATCTTTCAAAACTTATGAATCCAAGTTGATAAAATGCAGCTCTCCATTTTCGACCATTCCAATCGGAAGGTTCACCATCATATTCTAATACCTCCCGTTCCTTCAATTTGGCATGAAGACGAGCCTCAATTTCAGATCCTTTTGCATTTCCTGAAAATCCTTCATCTAAAAAGACTTTCAAGGCATTTTCGATTCTTTTAGGATTTCTTACAGTAGTATTTCCTATATTCCAAACTTTTGGCATAATTATGATGCAATAAATAAATATTCTTTTACTCTATTGTTTTCATTTCCAATTTTATGAGATTGCGTTCCAAAAGAATAGGTATGATCAATTTCCTGAACTGATACATTTTTCTTAAAATTTTTCAAGATATCTATCAACTCTTCCTTAGTTGGTAAGGAATTAGATGAGTATGAAACGGCTATTATTGAATCTTTAAATTTGTTAAACAATTTTTCAAATTCATTATAAGCCTCACTTTTATTGGAGAATGGTGATTTATAACTTTTAAATTTCTTGGTTTTTGTATTTTCCTGAATTTCCAATCCTTCCCAATTTCTTACAAGTCCCTCTACAAAATGATACCTTCTCACATAATCATTATCAGACTTTGGACTAAAGTAGGGAGGATCTAAATAAACCAAATCAGCATTAATATTCATATTTTGAGTTAATTGGTTATTTGATTCATTTTCCATTGAATTATCAAAAACTGCTTCATTAAATATATTAACATTGTTTAAAAAATGTTCTTTTAATGAATCCCTTAAATCCTTTCGACCATCATCATACCTATGCCCTACAAAAGTAAATATACCTCTTGGTCTTTTTTTAATGCAAGCTCTTGAAAGAGACGCTAATGCAATTGACTTTTTATATTTATTATCAAGCAGTTCAATATTAGCTCTTACTTGATCTAAGAAATGGTTATCAGAATCAGAAAAGTATAAGTCTTTGAATTTTTTACTAATAAAATTATTTGAATTATCTCTGTTAATTAAAAAATCAATCTCTGATGTTTCCAATTGAACAAAACTATTTTCAATTATTGCATTTGCGGTATGGTAACTCATTGCCATAAAATCATTACTAATGACTTTTTTTCCTTGGCATTTCATAAAGTAACCAACAATATTACTTCCTGCAAATGCATCATAAAATGATTCGAACTTATAGGTTTTTAATACTTTCCATAAATCTCCAATAATTTTATTTTTACTTCCCATGTATCTAGTGCCAGGAAAATAATCAAATTGATTTGTCAAAGTCGGTATTTCAAGTTGTAAATTCATTACCTTCCAATTACAATAATATCAACACCTGTCCTGTTTTTCGCATCACTATTTATCATTCGCTTTGTCTCAATACTTTTGATTTCATAATCCTTGTAAAGCTCCATGATTACAGGATGATCTGAATTTGTAAGGATGACATGACAACCCAAATTAACTAACCTGTCAAATTCCTCTTTTAAAGCTAATTGATCATCATGGTAAAAAAATTCTTTTGTATATCTTTTAAAATCGCCATACTTTCCGACTGGGTAGTATGGTGGATCTAGAAAAATAAAATCTCCCTTTTTCGCATGTTTTCTCAGAGTTTCCAAATAATCGGCAAATTCAATTTTTGTGTTTTGTAAAAACTCACTCGCATCTCTTAAAACCTCACTATCGAAAAAATTACCAGATCGTTTCCCATACGGTACATTAAATTGACCTTTTTTATTAACCCTATATAATCCATTAAAACATGTCTTATTTAGATAAAGTAACCTTGCTGTTCTTTCTATATTTGTGAGTTTTTCAGGATCTTTAGACCTCATTTCATAAAAGAAGTCTTCCTCATTTTTAAAAGTCTTTAATAATGAAATAACATTTTCTACCGATTGTTTAATTGTTTTATATGTAACTATCAATTCATAGTTTAAATCGGCGATTACTGCTTCTGCTGGATTAAGATGAAAATAAAAAGCACCGCCACCAATAAATGGTTCGATGTATTTATTATAATTATTTGGAATATATTTTATCAATTCAGGCAACAGTTGAGTTTTACCTCCAGCCCACTTTAAAAATGGTTTGATGCTAACCTGATCAGGAATTAACCATGGTTCTTCAATAGTTTCTATTCTTTCTTCGACTTTATACATGATTGGTTTCCTTTTTTGTCTTTTTATAATACTCTAATTCCTCCTCGGCTACTTTTAAAGCCTCACTAGCGAGTTCTTCATCTTTTAATTCATAAGCTATTTTTTCGCCCAACCACTGTGACAAAAACTCCTCTCGATTAACATTGAAAAAACCAGCTATTAAAAGAGCTTGCTTTTTAGTTGCAATTCTGTTTCCTCTTTCAATTTTGCTTAATAGAGCTTGATCAATCTTTATTTCGGAGGCTAATTCTCTTAATAGCAAATTGTTACATTCTCTTAATTCTCGTATTTTCTCGCCAAATTTCGACATTGTAGTATGTTTTTGACTTGACACTGTTTGTCAAATATATGGAATTAGAGTTTTAATAACTAAAATTCAAGTCCAATTTTTCAACCAACTTTTCAACAGTCTATAAAGTGCGTAGGAAAAATAGCTCTTTTACAAATTTTGGTCGTGGGTTAGCTTATGCGATTTGCAAATGTGCTATTGTGGGTTGGCTTCCCCCAACTGTCCCGAAGGACAGAAGCGGGTCGGCAAAAACTAATTTTTTCTTGCACTGACCTTCAATCAATGCTCTTTTTCTATCCGTTTATTTTTATTTAACTGTCAAATTATCAATACACTGCTGTCTTTTTAGCCTTGCATACAACGTTCGGCGGTAAATGCCGTGCGGCTTAAAATGGTTTGTTTGTCTTTATAATAATTGTTTTATTAAAAATACAAATTTTTCTTTTGTTTAAATTACCGCATGGCATTTACCGACTTGTTAGGGCGTCGTTGGTAGAGCGGGCAGCGTGGGAGGCACTTGCAGATAGCCTTCATGGGCCGGTTTTGCATATTGCCTTCCTGCAAAACCGGGAAGGCTATATGCAAGTGCCGTGAGCGATGGCCGAGCGTAAGCCCTTTTATTTTTCTCGTGTTTTATAAGCTT
>JAAYPI010000186.1 GCA_012519885.1 Bacteroidales bacterium | reverse complement strand
ATCGAATCACAGAGAAGAAACTTTCTTGCTTCATACCAAAGTTCGCTGGTCTTTAAATTCCCCGATTCGGGAAATCAGATGCGACTGGACAGACGATTTTCCGAGGCTATAACAAAAGGGACAATTATGATGCAGGACTAGATAGGAGGAATCTTATTTAAGGATTTGACAAATATTCACTAAATCCAACTCCGATTTAATTTTAACTTTTCATTGCGAACAGGATGGCGATTCTATCCGCTCATGCAAGTTATTTGAAATCAAATATAAATCATGAAACTATTCGATTTTTCGTCGACGGCCTCTTGAATAGTTTTAAAACATAAAAAATTCCTCGAGATTATGATATAGTTTTATTTACATTTGTATTAAACCTCATCAACGTTTGAAGATGTCAATTTTAGTCTCAAGACATTTTCGCAAACTAAGATCGTTTGCACCAATACCAAACCAAGAATCTGGTTTTTGGTAGAAATCCAATCCTCTCCCAATCTTGATAGTCCACCCGTTGTCGATTCTAATCTCCCGATCGTGCAAGTGTTCATTAATGTTGATTTCAAGTTTAATATCCATTTCGAGTAGACTCTGCTGCACATCACTCAGATGATCGGACATTTCTTTCACATCAGTGCTTTCATCATAGGTCGTTGATAATTTGATTGTCTTTACAGTTGGATTTTTTACCACTGCTTCACAAAATCGAACAAAGTTCTGAATCTGAAATGGTAAACGCAGATAGGGATCATCAATTTCTACGACTTTTGCTCCGAATAAATAATCCCCCATGATAGACTCATAACTGTACCCTATTGCACCATAATGGATAGTAAAGTGCTGTTCTTTTTTTTCTTCGGCCTCTTCTATTGGGGTTATAGTAGCTGGTGGTAATTCTTCA
Organism: Bacteroidales bacterium; assembly: GCA_012519885.1. Classification (GTDB taxonomy): domain Bacteria; phylum Bacteroidota; class Bacteroidia; order Bacteroidales; family Paludibacteraceae; genus JAAYPI01. The sequence continues at coordinate 1,420 of JAAYPI010000186.1, read as the reverse complement.
TGATCTATTGGTTGACTAGTTTTGCTAATTGACTTCTCTTCCTGTGAAACTGTTGCAGAGGAACCACTCGTTTCAGTCGCATCCCCATCATGAATATTTCGCCTTGATGGATCTTGCGTTGCTATAGCAAGTTTTGATTCGTTACAATAGACAATAACTTCTTCATTATTACAATTAATATACGACAGATTGATTTTTGCAAATTCATCATCTGTCTTTCTTTTGTTCATCTGCTCTTTAACACGTCTACGACATTCAACAGCATATTCAACATACTCATCAAATTCTTTATCAGTCGGGGGAACTGATGGATGCAGTATCTTCAAGAATCCTGCGACTGTTTTCTTAATACCCTTCTCATCGCGTCCTTCGACGGATCTACCCAACTTAATATGAGAGTTAACCTCTTCATATCGATTAGTATGTTTCAATTGGTGATGAAAAGCTTCAGCCAGATAGTCAGTTATGAATCCATAATTGCTTGTAAGGAATTTGCTACTATTTTTCGGCATCTCCCATCCTGGAAGAAATAGTGCGAACCGGTCCATAACAGCCAGGTCGAATTCTTTAGGTAAAGGTTGGAACAGATCGTAAACTTAAGAATTAACAATTTGCTGCACTGATAAATCTAGATTTCCTACGAATGCCAAAGATGCATCAGCTATGACTTCAACACCACGGGAAAACCTGCCATTCGCCATGAAATCCTTCATTATCTGAATAGTATCCTGATCTTTGATCTTGATACCACCGACTTCATCAAATGCAACAATATCCCAGAATCCAACTAATCCAATCTTCTTCCTTTGATTATTGTAGAAGAGAGTTGCCTTGGTTGCCTGCCCTCCGCTGATGAGCGTCGAATACGGAGAAAATTCGCTAAAGAAATAGGACTTTCCAGTTCCACGCGGTCCAAGTTCAATAAAATTAAAATTTGGCTCAACGAGAGGAATTAGACGTGCCATGAAATGCAGCTTAACCCGGTGCTCCAGTTCTGAAGGTTCCAATCCAACAGATCGCAAAATCAGATCCATCCATTCATCTCGAGAAAATTGTTGTCTCCCCTCGCAGTAACGTTCAAAATCAAATCTGCTTAATTGTATTGGACGAAGATCTTCAAGATAGAACGCGTAGTCATCATCTTCGATTTCATTGTAGGATATTTTAACTTCAGACCATAATCCACCCTGTAAAAGTCTGTCATTATCACGATAAAATTTTTCACTGATTGCGACTTTACGTGAATCAAAATTTTCCAATGCCGCCCAATGCCGTCTATCCTTCTCGATATAATTCACATGCACCTTGTCAATAAACCGATAACTCCCTTTGGTCGCCACCAATGATTGTGCCTTATTGGCTTCATTCGGTCTGACATAGTTATCATTTAAAGTTTCTAATACTGCCTCCAATCCCGCTT
>JAAYPI010000181.1 GCA_012519885.1 Bacteroidales bacterium | reverse complement strand
TCCATTGTCGGCACAAATTGCACCGACAATGAAATCTACATCAATATGTAATACCAAATTACTCATTTGTTTTTATGATTTAAAAATCTCTGGTATGAGAATTTGTTCTAAGTAACATAGACCTTCAGCAATAAAAATCGGGAAGCGATACTCGAAGCGATTTGTTTGTTGCTTTGCATTTCGGGCTTTTTTGTATTCCGAATCGTTGTCAATAAATGCAGATAAACGACTAGTCAATTCTTTACTGCGATTTTCAAGAACGGCAATGTTACGAACTAAACCAGCTTTATAACCTACAAAATCAATAAAAATCCGTAAAAAAGTTTCAAAATTTTCCAATTTTTCAGGGAATTGGAATTTGTCAATTTTTTCAAAATATTCATCAGATACAACTTCATCTTCTGTAAATTCAACAAACTGACCATCACGCAGGTATTTGATGTTTTTTTCGGCAAAAATATCGGAAGAGAAGCGAACATTTCTGTCATAAATTAATTCAGTATCTACAGCTAATCCCTTTGAAACTTCTGATTTATTGTCAATAGAAATATCATTACGATAAACCAATCTAATTGCTTCTGCCCCTTCACCATAACCCTTACGGAAACATTCTTCATAATATGCATTAGTGCTGGTACTTCCAGGTATAGTTTGCAACCAATGAAACAAACGACCTCCTTTACCGAAAGGCATTAAATGCACTTCTCTAACAACCGTTAAGTTATTTTCTTTAATAGTTTTAGAACAAAGTTTACCAGCATAGAAAATGAGGAGTCCTGTGACATAGGCAGGAATAGCATAAACGAACGAAGCCTCGCGACCTATAAAGCTGTAAAATGCAGAAAAATCATCATCGGTGAGTTGGTCGAAAACACTATTTAAATAGAAAGGTGCTTTGTGACCTTCCGACAAAATTTCTTGTATGTTTTCTACCTTAATCCTTTTCTGCCCTTGATGGTAATTATAGATTGCTTTTCGGAAAATAGCAGATTTTATCACAGCTTCAAAAAATACACCTGCAGCAATTCTCACCGAACTTTGTTTATATAAACGAGGAACATTATCTGCGGTAATATCCTTTGCTAACAACAAAATATCGCTTGTACTTCCCCCAACATCAATACCCAAAAAAAGATTATTGTTTAACCCATAATCTCTACTTAAAGCATATTTGCATACTGATTCTGCCTCTGTTTGTTCCAAAATAGAAACAGGGCGGAGTCTCATTCCAGTACTACTATCAAGTATAGGTGTAATAGAAGGTAATTGACCATTATAAATTGCGGTATATTGATTGAGGTCGGTTGAAGCCATAGAACCAGGGAATGACCATCTTAATTCAGTTGGAAGACATTTTTTAGCGTATAAATCAGCACAAACTGTTAACCACAAAGCTTTCAAATAAGCAGTTTTCTTGGATAGACCCGCAATATCAGACAACCATTTCATATTATAATTCAATATTCCTGCTTGGGTAGTGATTTTTTCTTTATCCATTTCCTTAACAAGGATATTTTTTTCGTTTACTGCTACACCGCCTGCAATTTCCTTATCTTTATGAGCTCCAATATATCTAACATCGTGTTCGTGCAACCATGATTTGATTTGTCCGTTTGTGGTAGGTTCATTAGAAAAAAACAGCAATTCATCTCTTTCGGCTGTGGCACCGCTTTCGGCATCTATCCCAACTAGAGCAAGACGGCGATTACTAAAATGAATAGGTTGTGCCCCATTATTGGCTGCTGTTTTCAATGTATAATGAACACATGAATTATTGCTTCCAAAGTCAATCCCAACAATAGCTTCTTTTGTAATATTTTCGGTTGACAAATCGACAATTTTCCTATTGCCCATCGTTTCATCACCCGGGTTCTTCACAATTAAGTAGCCAGCTAATATCGATTTCCCTGCATTTTCTATGCGAATTTCCAAACCTGCAATTGGACGGTTAGATTTTAACACTTCGTATTTATGCATTTCTTGAGGTACTTTTCCTGCTGGATAAGTTACTAATTGTGTAATGTCTATTTTACCATCTTGTAAATCGTCTTCATTACTATTGGAATAAATAACAGTTTTCACATTTTGTTCTCCGTGTTTTCTTTCTACGGTAATTATCTTCTGTTCTTGTCCACGTTTGAAGAAAGGCACAAATTTAACTCCTTGCACATTTAAAGGATATTCCGAATAAAGATAATAAGCATCCCAATTATCAGAAATAAAATCAGGCCACATAATAACCTTATTGTTTGTCGTTACCCATTCAATTTCGTATTCTTTTGAATTTAATTTATATGGCTGATTGTCTATTGATACTGTTAAATCAACTACCAAATTACCTTGCTCACTGATTTTGCCAACAATATCAAATTTTGGGTCTTGATGAGATACTAATCTTCCCAATTGCTGTGTAAACATCTGAATACCTTCCATACTCAGAGGCAACGAGAAATATTTAGTTGGATTCTCAGTGTCGCGTACATCGTTTACTTTCAGATAATAAACCGCAGCAGCTGATAGTGGATTTTTCCTGTCAGATGATTCAAACCAACCAATAATTTTTTTATCTTCTTTGAGAATGTTTTGCAAATCGCTTAGTTCTGCTTTAATTAAACTTGCATCCGCAGGTTTATCAAATGTAAATTCACCAGTTGTAAGTTGAAATACTTTTTGAACTGATGATAATAAAGCATTATACGGCATAGCCAAATTAGAATATTTTGCTACTGTTCCATTTTTTTGCAAATTATTTTCCTTCAACTCTATATCTTTTTGCCACTTGCGCAAATAAGTTTTTAAACCCGATAAATCTAATTTATTATTTGGTCTGGCTATATTGATATTATTCTCGTATTCCTCAAAATTACCATTAATATTTTTCAGAAAGAGATATAATTTTTGAATTTTATCCTTGTCTAAAAATTTCATTGGATCTTCAAACTTTCCATTTCTGTACCAAGGAATATCGCCAGCATGTTTTAAATTGGTATATTCTACAGCAGGGAAAACAATCGAAAAAGGAGATGTTCCACCAATAATTTGACCATTGTAGCGTAATAACTGCACAAAAGGTAATTCGTCAGGATTACGTTGTTTTTTCTGCTGGTCTGTCCATAAATCTGCATCATCCAAAAGCATCCGCCCGAATGCACTTGACAATTCAAACAGGTTGTTTTCTTTCGGATTCATATAAATGGGATCAGAAAAAGTAACACGATCAGGGAACAAGGCAATCAAAGCCATAATTCCTTTCCATTCATCTCGTAAGATACCATAAAAATCAATTAATCCTGAGGTAGTTATATTAGCGTCTTGTCGTTGCAGATAGTCAAAAGCAAACCAAAATAGCTTCGCTCTTGCCCATGGTGTGGGAACTCCAGAAATAAGCGTACTTGATACTTGATTAATATCTAAGTCGCCCGCTATAATACCTTGAATAAATGGCTTTATTTGATCATGCACATACCACTTTCCCTCAGGATTGGACTTAGTGCCCTCAGTACTTTTTATTAATTTTGCTTTACCCATGATTCTTAATTTTTAAATTCATACAACTGACAGAGCGTATCATACACCCTTTTGATTAACTTTTCGTTTTTGTTAGTAATACTATCGGGTTCTCGTGATTTGATAAAGTTCTCAACAAAACTATTGAAAATACTACCGAACATTCCTGTTTTGAATTTATGTGCTTCAAAATCAGAGTTTTTCTGATATATTTTTTCATTGAAATCAAATTTATCAAACTCTTTGATAGAATGACAACCGAAAACTTCGGGGTTAAGCAAAAACTTATCCCCGCCACCTGCCGAGCGGTGTACTTGGCGTAACCAACCGTCTTTAATACTTCCGTTTTCAATGCCGAAGTGGAAAAGCGACATATATCTTTTCAAGTTTGTTACTTCTTCAGCATTAATATCTTCGTAACCCTCTATTTTCACTCTTTTCAAATCCCCCGTTTGTGCTTGCACAAAAAAGTCATATTTTTCAAGTAAGGTAAGATAACTCATCGCTGTAAACAGTCCGAGTTTCTTTGCCAATTCTTCTTTCTTTTCGCTACCCACGAAATCAGTAAAATCTATTTTGCCGTTTTCGTTGAAAGTGCGATACAGATATTCAACTTTGTTTTCCAATTTCAAATCTCGTAAGCCGATCAGTTTAGCAGCGTCTGTACCTTCTTCGCGCGAATTGAAAAAATGATAAGCGGCAAAGGCTGCCAACATTTCAATATAATGCGAATCGTTTTCTTGACTTTCACCTCCGGTAATGGTTTTGTCTTTTATCTTACTTGGTTGCCATTCCATACCTTCGGTTCCCATCATATAAAATTTCTGATAGGTTTTTTTTACAGTTTCGTCGGCTTCGTAAAACATCATTGCCGCTTGTGAGTTAAGAGCAAATTTGTCGGAAGTAGCAATTACTTTTTGTTGTTGCTTTTCTTTCTCGTTTGGCAATGGGAATGAAAAATAACTTGTCAGCAATGTTGCCCCGAAATAAGCATTACGCTCAATATCGGTAGCATCAGAAATCAAGGCTGCGGCTTCTTTAATTGCCTTTGGAATAATCGGAATAGAAGATGCACCTGTTCCACCAAACACAGAACCAAGAATAAAAACTCTTGGATTACCCGCATTGGAAGCCGTAATCAATTCTTGAATAAAACGCCTCAAATCGCTTTTGTCGTTTTGCTTAATTTCGTTGATAATAGAATGATACATCAACATACTGCCCAAATGTGTTTGAGCACGGTATCCGTGTTTTAAGTCAAATGCTTTTGCATTATCAGTAAAAAGCAAGTCGGCAATTGCGGCTTTTTCGGGATTGCTGAATTTAGCATCGCCATAATTATACAAAGCATCAAAAGTTGAAAGTTTTGAATAATCGGGGCTGAATTGATAATAATTCAATTTTGCCGAAAAAAAAGTATCTTTTAGTGCCGATTGATTTTTATTTACTCCCTTTGTCTTGATATACGCTTCTTTTAGATTTTTTAGGCGGGTAAAGTTTCCGTTATCCTTGTCGGTGTCCAAAGCCAAAAGATGCACATCTGTGTTGTCGAACATTCCGATAGCGCATAAATGGGTAAACGCTTCGATACAACGCATACCTGTACCGCCAATACCTATTACAAATATATTTGCCATATTTTAATTATTTTTGCGTGTTATTTTTTTGATTTTCCTAAAATGCTACCCCATTTGGTGCTACGCATAAGTAACATTGATAAAATACCTACTACTGCGTAAATGCCTAAAACTACCAATGTCGCCAAAAGATTGGCAAATGAAAATTGTGCTTTCAATGGTGCTTTGGAAATAAATGTACTAACATAAAAAGCATTGTATAGGAAAAATCCAATTGAGGTAATTATACCTATTATAATATACCATACTCGCCTCTTAATATGGTCGGTTGCATTTCTTCCGCCACCATACTTTATTACATTGGCAATAATAAAAGCGAAAACTATGCCTACAATGCCGATAATAACTGCGTACATATAGGTATCACCTATCAACGCCTGAACCTCTTTTAAAGCTTCAATTTTTCTCATATTGTTTATGTTTTATTTGATTAATAAATTAATAAGATTCCATCTTTATAAAAATTGTATGAATAACACGTCTATTTAGAGCAGTAGGTATTACATTTACATCTAGAAGTGCATTATCAATGCTTTTTGACACACAAATAGCATTATTTGAACTCCCAATTGACTGCCACTCGAAATCACTTGAATTCATTGGGTTCAATTTAACTTGTGTTATTACAAAATCAAGTCGAATAAGATTACCCCCGTATTTTTTGTTGAATAGATAACCATCTGTGAATATCTTGTCGGTTAGCATCACATTAAGTTTGTTATTCTTAAATGTTGCTTTATCCAAAATAAATCCATCAGAGATATTAATTTCAGTTGTATCTATTGGTAAAATCACTCTCAGATCATCAGCAACACTGGTGTCTTTTGAAATGTATTTAGTCGTAATATTCGTTGCCACAATTTGGATATCGCTTAGTTTGTAATTTTCTCCATTATTGAGCATTATATTACTAATAAGTGGCTCTGGTTTCTCGCCAGGAATTGGTTCTCCATATTTGTCCAATTTCATAACATATTCTTGAATAGCTTTCCAAGAATCGTCAATAGAAATTAATTCAAAACTATTTAGATAATCTACCTTAAATGTTAGATTGGTATTGACCATATCACTTTTAGGACTTACCACACCAATATCTGAGTTGGTCATTTTAAATAATGTACAAATACCACTATCCACTAAATCCTGAATTTCAGCATTTATAAGACCGCTAATAGGAGCTTGTAGTTTATCATCTGTAAATATGAAATAAAAGCGGTTTTTCTTATAAATCTTCCCTTTGCACGGTTCATCATAAGGTTCTGTTATAATATAAATTGAATAACCTTTTTGTAGCCAATCTATGAAAGTACTTGTCATATATGGTGAGTGGTCTTGTAGTTTATTGTCTCTGTCATAATATTCACAATCTGTAATGAATACGGCTTGTGAATTGCTTTTGCTAATTCTATTAAAAGCTTCACCAATATCAGTGTAGGGTATATCTCTATCAATATTGTTAAGAATATTTGAAACCGTTGTACTAGTAGGAGACTTATCAGTATTAGATATATATTCAAAATCTCTCCCCTTTATTAAAACCAACGTATCAGCATATTTACCCAAATTTGGGCGTAGTGCATTAAAAACATCAGACTTGTTAACAATAGTATTTATCATGCAAGTTGAATGATCAATATAAAGCACGACATCCTGTTGTAATTCCAGATGTTTTACTATAGTTGGTTCATAAATTTTTGTTTGAAGTATTTGTTTATCTACTTCAAAATATTTGCTACCACAACTATTAAGGAGAATGGCAAGTAAAATACTAGCAAAAAAAAGGTAAATTTTATTCATATTCATTGATTTTTTTGATTGTTATTTTTGTTTTATTTCGTCAGAAAATCCTTCTAAAAAACCTTCTATATAATTTTTGGCATCGTTTATTCCATCTTTGAATTGTTTTCCATAACCTTTAGCTCGTACTACAGAATATCGTCCAACTAACTTACCTATCGCTTTCTTATCTTCATCAGTTAATGCCTTTCTATGTTCATCAAACTTGTTTTCAGTAAATTGCTTCAATTCCTCATCTTTAATTTCCCAGTCTTCTGGCGATAAGCTTGTATAATTTTTCTCTACCTCGGATACAAAAGCAGTGAAGTCATCTAAATAATTTTCTTTTGCACTAAAAGAACAACTTTGGCTTAATAGCACTATAATAAATAGTATGTATTTAAAATGTTTCATAAGTTTTGATTGATTCATAACTATAAATTTTCAATTAGTTAAACAAATCGTAAAATTACTATTATTTTGTTCAATGAATGTCTTTTGTGTGTGAGCAAGATTTGGCTCTTTGACTTTTGCGAAGCGTTGGCTCGTGTGTCGGGCAAAAGGCAATGTGCCAAATGTGGGTAGGCTTTCCGCTTTTCTTTCTTGCGGGTGGGTAAAAAAACTAAATTTTTTTTCTTTCATTGTCATTTCATTTTTCATTCTCAAACCATTTTATTCTGTCATTACATTGTTGCTGTGTCTTTCTTCGCCTTGTTGGTAACATACTTACTATGTCCTGATTTTCTATATTAATATCCTTTCCGTAAGGTATAAAACCTTTAATAACAGGCGGACTCAAAAGTTTTCTATGTCTT
>JAAYPI010000180.1 GCA_012519885.1 Bacteroidales bacterium | reverse complement strand
TTATAACTCTCAAAGGCCACATTCTGCAAATCAAATGCTTACTCCTAATGAAAAAGAAGAGAGTTTTAATATGAGTTAGACATGTTTTTTTACTTTTTTCTGTCTACTATATTGACATCTGTCCAATGTTTATGTTATATTATTATCAATTATCACCAGCATTCATGTTTTTGATTTGAGTTTCTTTCGCCCTAGATTAATTGCTCTTTGCTCATTCTTTGCTTTTTATCTTTCTTTATCGTATAATGAAAAAAAAGAATATAAGTTATTAAAATTTAAAGATATATTAATTGTAAGCTATATATTGGCTTTTGTATTTATTATCTATACTTTTGGTGATTTTTCATTTAAATATAGGGAAATTAATGAATATGGTGCACTACAATTTACAATGGGTTTAGGAAATCCAAACGCAGTTTCATTTTATGTTCTATTTGCTTGTATGATATTATTAATTAATATATTAACTACAAAGAGCAACATACAAAAATTATTTGATTTTGTTTTGATTGGTTTTATGGCATATATACTTTTATTATTACGCTCTCGTATGGTGCTTTTATGTTTGGCTATTGCAATATTCGCTTTATTTTTTAAGAAAAAGAAAAAAGCAAATACAATTATTGCCGGTATAATGATGACAATACCAATTGCAGCGGTTCCTTTTTTATTATACCAAAATACCAAGCTTAAATCATTAGAGTTATTAGGAAAGGCTGTTGATACAGGTAGATATGAGATTTATTCAGAATTTTTAAACGAGTTAAAATCAGCTCCCCTACAGTATATCTTCGGTAATTTTAAGAAATATGCATTTTATAACCTTCATAATGGACCTATGTCTATTATAGCAACAATAGGTATAGTTGGTTTTATTTTATATATGATTTTTTGGATTAATGAGATTAAAAATATTACAAAGAATATGCAAAGCAGATATCAAACAGTTGCTTATGTTTTCATATTACTATTTTTCTTGCATTCTGCAAGTGAAGCAATGTCTGTAATAGGTACAATTCCTTATAGTATATTTATATTGTTGATTGTAAAAATTGCAAAAGGACAAATAAAAATGGATAATGAAATTATTGAAAAACCGCAGGAGATAAGTAATAACATCAACATATAACAAAATTGTCATTATTGAGACAGTCATTGCCATGATGTAAAATAACGGGAGCCTTAAAGACATATATGATAAAAAATAAAGTTGTAAAAAACAGCATGTGGATTATTTCGTGCAAAGTGGCTCAATCGGTTCTTGCAGTTATAATAAACATGCTAACAGCAAGATATCTTGGACCATCAAACTACGGACTTATCAATTATGCTGCATCTATTGTAGCCTTTGTAATTCCTATAATGCAACTCGGGTTAAATGCTATATTAGTTCAAGAGATTATTAATAAACCCGAAAAAGAAGGAGAAACCCTAGGTACTTCCCTTGTTATGTCCCTGATATCGGCTTTTCTGTGCATTATTGGAGTGTTGTTGTTTTCCCTTATTGCAAATGCGGGTGAAACTGAAACGATAATTGTTTGTTTTCTTTATAGCATCCTTTTAATTTTTTCTGCTCTTGAGCTGACACAGTATTGGTTTCAAGCAAAGCTTATGTCGAAATATGTGTCTCTGACAATGTTGCTAGCATATATATTAGTTTCAGGTTATAAAATATTTCTGTTAGCAACTGGCAAAAATATTTATTGGTTCGCAATATCGAATGCATTAGATTATGCTATAATTTCTGTAGTCTTGTTGATTATTTATAAAAAGATATCAAAAAACAAATTATCGTTTTCTTTAACAACCGCAAAATCGCTTTTTAATAAAGGGAAATATTACATTGTATCAAGCATGATGGTTACTATCTTTGCACAAACGGCCCGTATTATGCTAAAATTTATGATAAGCAATGAAGCGGTAGGCTACTATTCTGCAGCTGTTGCCTGTGCCGGTATGACATCTTTCGTTTTCACAGCCATTATTGATTCATTCAGACCTCTGATTTTTGAAAGTAAGAAAAACAGTCAACAGGTTTTTGAAAAAAATGTAACCAGACTTTACTCTGTTATAATTTATTTTGCATTAGCGCAAAGCGTTTTTATAGCTGTTTTCTCAGAAGTGATAGTGAAAATATTATATGGCTCACAATACATAGATTCAGTGATGGCATTAAGAATTATTGTGTGGCACACAACCTTCTCCTATTTGGGAGCAGTACGAAATATATGGATTTTGGCTGAAGGGAAACACAAGATACTTTGGGTTCTTAACTTATCAGGAGCATTATTTAATATTATATTAAACTTTGTATTTATTCCTATTTGGGGCATTTACGGAGCAGCTCTCAGTGCATTATTAACACAAATATTTACAAATGTAGTTTTAGGTTTTATTATTAAACCAATAAAAGATAACAATAAACTGATGCTCCAAGCATTAAATGTGAAAAATTTAATAGAAATAATTATGAGGCAAACTCAAAAATGAAGGAAGAAAAACGGCTATTATCGTTAGGAGAATTACAGGACGTTCAATATGAAATTTTAAAAGCATTTGCAAGATTCTGTGACGATAACGGTTTGCGTTATTATTTGTTTGGGGGAACACTTCTTGGTGCGGTACGGCATAATGATTTCATACCTTGGGATGACGATGTTGATGTTTCAATGCCGCGACCGGATTACGAAAAGTTTATCGAGATAACGAAGGATTCACCTTGGTTGTACTATGAAGTAAAGCAATACACCCAACCCTTTATCAAAATGGTGGATACTCGTACGGTAATGGAAGAACGTATTATTAGAGAATCATTAAAAACTCAAAGTGTTTATATTGATATTTTCCCGATTGATGGATTGCCAAGCTCAAAGGAAAAACAAGTTAAACACTTTAAAAGAATAGTTAAGCGTAAAAGATATCTAACTTTCAACATAGTTGATCCTAAAAAAATAGCAAATAAAAACAGACTAAAAAAGGTCGTCTTACAGTTTGTTTTTTCAGTATTTTCTTTAGGAAATTATAAATGGTTTAGAGATGCACTAAATAAGGAAGCTCGGCGATATCCTTATGAAGAATCAGAATATGTGTCAGTTAGTATTTGGGGATGGGCAGAAAAAGATATTAGCAAAAAAGATGAACTTGAGAACAGAATAGCTATAAAATTCAGAGATTCGATGCTTTGGTGTCAAGGGGATTATGTTGAAAGCCTAAAGAAAAAATATGGTGATTATATGACACTGCCTCCGGAAGACAAAAGACCTCCATTTCATGGAGTTTGTTATTGGAAAGAAGGGAAGGATTCAAAATGACTATAGGTTATACTGCGGGAGTATATGATTTATTTCATATCGGACACTTAAATCTTTTTAAAAACGCAAAAGGTATGTGTGATAAGCTAATTGTTGGAGTTACAGTTGATGATCTTGTTACATACAAAGGAAAACGAGCAATTATACCTTTTGAGGATCGTATAGAAATTGTCAGAAGTATTAAATATGTTGATGCCGCGGTACCGCAGTATGATATGGACAAGCTTACAATGTGCAAAAAGCTTGGTGCCACTATTATGTTCGTTGGCGACGACTGGTACGGAACAGAAAAATGGATTGAATATGAGAAAGATTTTAATGCTGCAGGAATTAAAATTGTTTATTTCCCATACACGAAAGGTGTATCTTCTACACAAATAACAAAAGCATTAAGAGCTGTTAGAGGAGACAATGACTATGATCGTTGATAAGAATTATTGCATGAGCTCCTTTCTGATGTATAGAACAATAATTGATAAAAGTATTACATTTGTAGACGATCTAATTCCCCAACCAGATGACGAAATAGAAAACCGAATACCAATAAGAAACAGTGAGGAGTTAGAACGGGCTCTAAGAAAAGGTATAGAAGAAGCGACAGCAGATGGCAAAGCAGCATTAGCGTTGAGCGGAGGAATAGACTCGGCAATACTAGCAAAGTTTATGCCTAAGGGAAGTGTAGCATATACATTTAAATGTGTTGTGCCAGGCATCCAGGTAACTGATGAGACGCTTGCCGCAGCTAAGTATGCTCAGGAGTGTGGTTTAGAGCATAGAATTGTAGAAATTTATTGGGATGATTGGACAGATGTCAATATAGTAGACAGAAAAAAGTAAAAAAACATGTCTAACTCATATTAAAACTCTCTTCTTTTTCATTAGGAGTAAGCATTTGATTTGCAGAATGTGGCCTTTGAGAGTTATAA
>JAAYPI010000179.1 GCA_012519885.1 Bacteroidales bacterium | reverse complement strand
GGTATGTATTTTCTATTATGATGTAGCCCCTACGGGGCATTAAATACTCCGTGTAACTCTGTGTAACCTCCGTGTCTCTCTGTGTACTATTTCTCACACGAAGATATAACCATATCCACCTGTGTAATAACTCTTTACTATTGCACTCAAGTGTAACATGTAAACAAAACAACAAGGCATTATTGGGTTACGGAGCAAGAAATTTACTTTCCTATAGGTTGTATTTTTCTACGCACATCTTTGGAGATAACCAAAAACATGTAGTTGGGTTTCTCTGCTTTTACGTTTTCTTTTACCTCTTCGTATTTTTTGTTGGCGTATTCTTTTGATTTTTCAAATGTGATACGCGACATTTGGTTTTTCGATTTTCCTACCATGGTAGAATCTAGTTGTTCGTCGGGGAAAAAATCGTCGAGGTTTACATCGCCAATCATGGTTGTTTCCAGAAAATTCATGTTGGAGCGTTTGGAGTTGGTATAGTACCCAACAAACATGTGCCCAGGAATGCGCACCAAAATGGGTTCCATATTAATAGCTCGCAGTAAGGAGGCAAAAAGTACGCTACCATCTACACAATTAATTTGTGATGAATTTAGGGCATCATCAAACGTACGTATTCGTTGCGAAAACACCACATTGCTTGATAGGCTTGTATTGGCTACGGAGCTGTATTGAAAGTTTCTCCTTTGTAATACATTCCACAGGGCATATACCTGTTTGTCAACATCTTCGGGAGTCCGTGCTTGATAACCCAAAAAGCGAGTAACGATTCGTGTGTTAAGAGCTTCACGCAGTATTTGGTCTATCATGGGGTGATCTTCGTTTACGTAAGCAGCAAAAAAGATTCCTGTATCGTGGTATTTTGTTCCATTACTTACATATCCAAGCAAGCATTCGTTGATGCTTCGCACAGAGTACGTGCGTACGCGTTGCCCAAGTGGTTTTCCGTTGAGTTCAGCGGTAATTACCACGCTGATGGGTTCTGCTTGGCTGTTGTTGCGTAGGGCATCATAATTCCAAATTACATCTGGGTAAATGAGGTATTCAGTGTTTTCTTTTTCCAGTACAAACTCAGATACCGAACGAGCAAAGAAACGTGTTTCGGCAATTTCAATACGTACTCTACTGAAAGCCTTGCCAGAACGGATAGAAATGGGAATGCCTGATTTAGGATTCCCTACATAGACAGAGTCGCTAGGCATAATTACTTGTGTATCGGTAGTTGCCACAGATAAAATGCTAGAAGGAAAGATATTTCCGCCTAGTTCATCTTTTATTTCAAAATTTGTGTAAAAGTGTTTTGTGTTGAACCAAACAAAAATTCCAATTCCTAACACAAGCATCAGAAAAATAAATAGACCCCACTTGTAAGTTTTACTATGCATCATAGATAGAATGTTCAAACGATATATACGAATGTACAAAGATAGTCTATTTTAACACAAATAGATGGATTAATTTTTAGTAATTAATCTTTTAAAATGTTTAAAATTCAGATTCTAAAAATAAGTTTTTTTTGTAAGTGTACAATTCTCATTGTTTTATCAGCAGTGATACAGGATGTAGATTGTGTTTGTTATGCCTTTTTAGATACAATATTCCGCCATATCAATAATGCCTGCTCGCATAGCATATTTGGTGGCTTCGTGTAGGTTGTTAATTCCTAGTTTGCGGAAAATATTTTTTCGGTGTGTATTTACGGTATGAAAACTGATAAACTTTTTTGCAGCTATTTCTTTGGTGGTGTAACCCAAAGCTATTTCTTTCAGTATTATTTTTTCGGTATCTGTTAACTGTATGGCGTAATTAGCATCTATTGTTTTGGCAGAAAGCAATAAATTACTTACATAATTGCATACAAAACGGTCTTTACGAATGCTATATTGTATGGCTAGTTGTAACTCTTCTTGCGAAGCATCTTTCATTACTACACTAATATTGGTTGCACTACATAAGGCTCGTTGCAAAAAGTCGGGACTCAACTCATCTGAAAACAATAACCAATGAGCACGTGGATATCGTTCGGCTAATACCAATAAATCGTCAATGCCTAAAAAATTAAATAGGGTATAATCCAAAATAATTACCGCTTGTGTATGCTCTCTAAGTGCAATTACCAATTCCTCCTTGTTCGTACATTCGGTAGATTGGTAGGATATAGCTTGTTTGCTTAGCAGTTGGTAGATGCCAAAACGACTAATGGCTTGGTTATCGGCTATGATGATGTGTGGCATATATGAGCAAATTATATGCAAAGATACAATTATGAAGAATAAGAAGCAAAAGAAATAATGCTTCATTTCTTTTGCTTCTTACGAAAGTATCTGTCAGTACAGATAATGGTTTATTCTTTAGGACTCAATTTATTACCGCTTTTATCTATAAAAAAGTATTTATTCCAAAGTTTTACCAATGCATATCCTTCAGAGAAATCATATGCATAATCATATTTGGGGGCAATAAGGTATGAGCCATAGGTGTTTAAGTATCCATATTTTTTGTTGTATTCTACATAAGCCGCACCTTCAGAAAAATCACCTGCATTCGTATAAATAATAGGAATATACTCTTTACCATATTTATTAACATAACCATATACCCATCCATTTGTACTTTTTACTTTAGCTAATCCATCAGCAAACTTAAAGCCAATGCCAAATGTTGGTTTAATTTGCATTTTTCCTTTATTATCTATATATCCGTAGGTGTCTTTTACTTTTACTGCAGCCCAATTTTCGCTAAATGGCATAGTGCTTTTGTATTTTAATGGAATTACCTTTTTCCCTTTTTGATCAATATAACCCTCTTTCCCTTTTAAGGAAACCGAAGCCAATCCTTCTGAGAAATAACCTACTTCGTCGTAAACACAAGGGATTACAATTTTACCTTCTTTATTCATAAAACCCCATCTGCCATTTTCTTTTACACTAACGAGTCCTTCAGAAAAACTATAACCAGCGTCTTGATACGTAGCAGGTATAACTTGATTGCCCGTATTGTCCAAAAAACCATATTTGCCATTGAGCATAAATCGAGCACGATTATCTTTAAAAGAAGATACTTTTTCATAGATACATGGTATAACTATCTCATCTTTTTTGTTAATAAAACCCCAATTGTATCCAACTTTTACAGCCGCTAACCCATCCGAAAAACTATATGCATCATCGTACTCTAGCAAAGCCGTTTTACAGGTAAGTTTATTGTTGAACTGACTAAAATTATAATTTTGATTCTCTCCTTTTTGGTTGTTGTCGGTAACAATATAAAATGAAAAAGCAGGTCTAAGCATATTGTCGGTAAACGTCATCCCTTGTACATCAAGAATCATTGGTATAGCCTTTTCAAATTTGTAAAGCTGATAAATGTATGCCCAGCCATTGGTACCTACAAAAATCATACAATCAGTAGAAAGATTATTTTTAGCAGTGAGTGTAAAGGCAATACCACAAGATAGTCTTTTATCAAGGGTCGTTTCAATTCTACCTTTATTAATTGTAAAAGCTTTGAGAGGGGGATTGAAATTCTTTGCTTCTTCTCCTCCTACGCGATATGCATCGGCATAAAAAACATACTTATCTAAGCATTCTGGATAGCCCTTAATGAGTAAGTTAACGGTATATCCATTGCTGGTAAAGAGGGTTTTTATTTCCTCTTCCGACTTTCCAGATATATACTTGGCGATTTTTTCTTCACTACCAGGAGTAAATTGACCAAACATATTGCTAACCAAGCTAGTAGCTAATAAAAATAATAGGATACATTTTTTCATAGTACAATGTTTAAATTGTTTTTAAATATTAAGAAACCATATAAAAAGTACAAACATACTTGAATAAAAGAAGGTGAAAATTACGTATAAATTACCAGAGAAATGGCTCATAGGATAGAGAGAATAAAACAATTAAAAGGTATTATTCTACGTACTATGGTAATTCTCTCTGTTAGTTAAAATGTATATTACAGTCAGGAAAAAAAAGACTGTTAATAAACGCAGAAATAAACATTAAAATGCAAAATATACATTTTTCACATAAGAAAATTCAATCAGATACTACTTTATTTTGTAAATATCCGAGTATATGTTAAACAGCATGTTTTTTTGTGTAAGTAAAATAAAAAGCTGTATCTTTGCATCGATATGTATGGGGTGCTTGAGTTTTTCTCAGGCTGAGATTATACCCTTTGAACCTGATATGGATAATGCCATCGCAGGGAAAAAGATTCGCTTTGTGCACAAGCTTTTCGGTATTCTTCTCTTTTTATTACCCCTTTTTTGTTTAATCTTTTTTTTGAAATGGCTCTTGGCGTTTACGTTATGGCATTTCAAAAAGTAAAAAATGTTTCTAAATGAAAAAGGTATTTATTTCTTTCAGCGGACTTTTATTGTCTGCATCTGTAGCCTTTGGGCAGGCAGATACGCTTCGTTTAATTGATTTACAGGAAGTACAAGTGCAATCTACTCGTGCTTCGAGTCAAACACCAATGACATTCTCTACGGTTACCAAGTCTGACTTGCAACAACAAAATGCAGGACAAGATATTCCGTTTTTATTGTCGCTTACACCCTCGGTCGTAGCCACTTCGGATGCGGGCAATGGGGTAGGTTATACGGGTATTCGCATACGTGGTACAGATGCTAATCGTATCAATGTTACTGCCAATGGCGTACCGATTAACGATTCAGAATCGCATGGTGTATTTTGGGTAAACATGCCCGATTTTTCCTCATCATTGCAAGATATTCAGATTCAGCGAGGCGTTGGTACTTCTACCAATGGTGCAGCCGCTTTTGGTGGTAGTCTGAATATGAAAACAGAGAATCTTGCCATTGTTCCGTATGCTGAATTGCATGGTAGTTACGGCTCTTTTAATACATCAAAACTTACCGTAAAAGCGGGTTCGGGTTTATTACGCGACCGTTGGGCGTTCGATGCTCGTTTATCTACCATACAATCGGATGGTTTTATTGATAGGGCATCTACGGATTTATCTTCTTATTTTGTACAAGGGGGGTATTTCGGTAAACACACGGTAATCAAACTGTTGTCGTTTGGTGGCAAAGAACAAACCTATCACGCGTGGGATGGTGTGCCGAAAGATAAGCTACAATCAGACCGTACCTACAACCCAAGTGGCTATATGGGCGATGATGTATTTGGTAATCCGATGTATTATGACAATCAAACAGACAATTACCAACAAACGCATTATCACTTGCTGTTAAATCATTCTTTTAGTTCTTCCTTATCGCTCAATTTGGCATTGCACTATACCAAAGGAAAAGGGTATTACGAGGAATATAAAACAGATAGAAAATTGAAAGAGTATGGTTTGTCAAATTATGTGTTTGAGAGTGAAACAATTACTAAAAGTGATTTAGTGCGTCAAAAACACTTGGATAATGATTTTGGTGGAGCTGTATTTTCGCTCGATTATGCTGTGGATAAATTGTCTGTGTCATGGGGTGGAGGAGCTAATTATTATAATGGCGACCATTTCGGAAAAATAACATGGATAAAAAATTATGCTGGCGATGCTGCGTTTATGCCTGGCAAAGAATATTATACGAGCGTAGGCGAAAAAACAGATGCAAATACTTATTTAAAAGCAAATTATGCTGTAACAGAAGCTATCAATTTGTATGGAGATGTACAGTATCGCTATATCAATTACCAAACATACGGAACTAGCGATCGTTGGGATTGGATGAATAACCAGATGCAGGTTTTGAATGTAAACGAAGATTTTCATTTCTTTAATCCAAAAGCAGGTGTATTTTATGCCATTGACGAGCAAAATTCTGCTTATGCATCGGTGGCTGTAGGGCATAGAGAGCCTACTCGAAACAACTACAAAGATGCTGAGTTAACAGCCAATCCAACTTTTGAACGCTTGATTAATTATGAGCTAGGGTATTCTTACAAACATGCTAAGTATGCTTTTGGAGCCAATGCCTATTACATGGATTACAAAAATCAGTTGGTTCTAACGGGTAAGGTAAACGAAATTGGAGAAGCCTTAACAAGCAATACGCCAGAGAGTTACCGTATGGGAATAGAACTTACTGCGGGTGTGCAAATTACTCCTTGGCTACAATGGAACGGTAACCTAACTGTAAGTGAAAATATCATCAAAAAGTATACTGAATACGTAGATTTGTATGATGAAAATTGGGATTGGACATCGCAAGTTGCTACTTATTTGGGCGATACCCCTATTTCATTTTCACCTAATCTAATTGCCAATAGTGTATTTAGTATCAACCATAACGGATGGTCAGCAGCATTGCAATCAAGTTATGTCGGTAAGCAATATATTGACAACTCAGGTAACGATGAACGTTCCTTATCAGCCTATTTTGTAAACAATGCACGACTTGGTTACACTTTCACCTTAAAAGGAATGAAAGAATTAGGTATTGGTATTTTATGTAATAATCTGTTGAATGAACAATACGAAAGTAATGCTTGGGTGTATTCGTATTACCAACAACCAGATATGAATAATCCATACAAAGATAGGTATGTTGATTTCGGCTATTTCCCACAAGCAGGGCGTAACCTTATGTTGAATATGGTACTCAAGTTTTAGTAAAATCATTAACTTTGTACATGGATTATTTGCAACAACATTGGTTAGAGTGGTTCGGTGTTATTACCGGACTACTCTATTTATACCTCGAAATAAAGCAGTATCCGATAATGTGGATAGTGGGAATTATAACTTCTGCTGTATATATTGTGGTATATTTGCAGGCGAGTTTTTATGCTTATGGCTTACTTAATGTGTATTATGTTGCAATAAGTGTGTATGGACTATGGCTGTGGGTACGTGGCGATAATCGGAATAAAACAGAGACAACCTCTTCGCAACATTATAGGCATATAAAAGGACGATTAGCTGTTTTTGTTGTGGCAATAACTATCATCTTATGTGTTCTTATTTATTGGGCTTTGGTATCCTTTACCGATTCAGTTATGCCATCGGCAGAAGCCATTGCTACTGCTCTTAGTATAGTAGCTACATGGATGCTGGCAAAACGATTTATCGAACATTGGTTTGTGTGGATAGTGGTAAATATAGTTTCTGTTACCATGTTTGCTATGCAAGGCTTGTACCCAACGGCTTTATTGTTCTTTTGTTATGTGTTTTTATCTTCAATTGGGTATTTACAATGGAGAAAATTTTCTAAATATGAAGTCTTATGATGACAGCGACCATTCATTCTTTTTTACCTCATCAGATGGATGCTATTGTGTTAGCCGATGGTGCATTCCCTACACATCCTGATTTGGTAGCTTTGTTGTTAACCCACGAAAGGGTTATTTGTTGTGATGGAGCAGCAGAAAAATTGATGCAAATGGGTAGAATTCCCTCTTGTGTAATAGGCGATTTGGATAGTATTTCAGCAATAACTAAAGCTCAATTAGGGCAAAAGTTGATACATCAATCTGACCAAGAAACCAATGATTTAACCAAAGCTGTACATTATTGTGTGGAAAATAAACTATACAATGTAGTTATTATGGGTGCTACAGGCAAGCGTGAAGACCATACTTTGGGTAATATTTCGTTGTTGGCGTTGTACCATTCGCTGTTACACCAAGTAGTGATGATAAGTGAT
This sequence comes from Bacteroidales bacterium, assembly GCA_012519885.1. Taxonomy (GTDB): domain Bacteria; phylum Bacteroidota; class Bacteroidia; order Bacteroidales; family Paludibacteraceae; genus JAAYPI01. The sequence goes on along the minus strand of JAAYPI010000179.1, from coordinate 7,036 downwards.
TATGGAATATTTTCCGCCATAGATAAAACAACAGTTTTTTCTAGTTATGAGCATCAGCAAGTCTCCCTTTTTTCCATACTTCCTACCTGTCCTATCAGTGTGGCGGGATTACGATATCCAATTATACAACGACCGCTCGAAATGTGGTGGCAGGGTACACTCAACGAAAGTCTTGGTACATCTTTTACTGTTCAGTTACACGACAAGGGTTTATGTATTGTATTTAGAGAGTGGTAAAGAATGCTTATTTTTTTGTTTTGAAAGACAAAATATGTATTGTTACGCCAATAGCTATAGCAGCTAACAATATTTTTACAAAAAGTAGAGGAACAACACACATAATCGAATAGCCAATGGTAATCCAAACCAATGATATGGATATGATTTTCGTTTTTAATGGAATACTTTTGTGTGTGCGAAAATCATGAATATAGGGACCTAAGGTTTTATGATTCATTAATTTGTTGTATAGCTTATCCGAACTATGGCAATACAAAGCTGCTGTAAGCAACAAAAAAGGAGTAGTAGGCAATAAGGGTACAAATATGCCCACTATGCCTAGCCCTAACGAGATGGTACCTAATGCAATATATACGTATTTTTTCATGTAAGTTGTTGTGGTACAAGCAAGTGGAATCCACGTAGTAATTCTTCTGTTTGCATTGCCTTTTTCCCTGCTACTTGAATGGTGTCAATGATTACCCAACCATCAGCACACGCAATCTTGAGTGTCGTTTTGTTATCCGTACTTACCGTTCCAATACGTGCTTCAGGGGTGCAAACTTGTGTGCTAACGTGTAATATTTTAGCCGAAAAAGGAGCCCCTTTCGCATCCAAGCCTTCTGTATACGCTGCAGGGTACGGAGATAAACCTCGTACAAAGTTTTTTATTTCTTCGCACGACAATGACCAATTTATGCGACAAGTTTCTTTAAATATTTTCGGGGCAAGGTGTATCTGTTGTCCGTTCATTAACTCATTTTGAGGTGTTTTCGAAGTATTACCAGATAGAATATAGGCTACCGTTTCTACTACCGTTTCAGCTCCTAATTGCATTAATTTATCGTGTAGCGAACCCGCATTATCGGTATCGTCGATAGCTATTTTTCGTTGCAACAGGATATCTCCTGTATCAATTTCGTGGGTTAAGAAAAAACTAGTAACGCCAGTTTCTTTCTCTCCTCTTATCAGAGCCCAATTGATGGGAGCTGCTCCACGGTACTGTGGTAATAAGGAGGCGTGTAAGTTAAAAGTGCCCATTCGAGGCATATTCCATACAACTTCTGGTAACATACGAAAAGCCACTACGATAAATAAATCAGCATTCAAAGAGCGCAGTGCTTCCAAAAAAAATGGGTCTTTTAGTTTTTCTGGTTGCAAAATGGGAAGATTATGTTCAATGGCTACTTGTTTTACGGCAGATGCTTGTAGCTTATGTCCTCTACCAGCAGGTTTGTCGGGCATAGTAACGACTCCTACCACATTATACTGATTAGCCAACAAGCTTTGTAGAGGAGCAACAGCAAATTCTGGTGTTCCCATATATACGATGCGTAATTCTTCTTTCGTCATATTGTATAAATAGTAGATAATGAAAAAAGCCACTCTTATTGTGATAATAAGAGTAGCTTTGATGCGACGTAAATTATACCTTATTCTTTTTCAACATTCATTAATTTCAAAATTTCATTGGTAATATTGTATGCTTTATTTCCATATAAAATATTATCATTGCCAGTATTACTTAAAATTAGATGATACTTATTGTCTTTATTAAATTCTAAAATAATGGAATCAATAGACGCTTTTAATTGCTCATTCATTTTTTGTTGTTTACTCATCAATTCTTTGGTTAAACGTGCATCAAGATCTTGTAGCTCTTGTTGTTGTTTAAGTAAACGTGATTGTTCAGCTTGTGCTCTTTCAGCGTTTAAAAATGCTTGATTTTCTACTTTCTTTTGAAATTCTGCCATTTCTTTTTGTAAAGAAACAGCTTGTTGTGTTACTTTACCACGCGATTTCTCTTCTTGTTGCAATAATTCTTCACTTAGTTTTTTGTACAAGTTATAGTTCAATAGTAATGAGTCGATATTTACGTATGCAATAGGAAGTGTTTCTTCTAACTTGGTATCTGTTGGGGTTGTTTCAAGAGCAGATTTGGTTGATTTTTTTGGGAAAATCATCAGTATAAGTAGCACAATAACTGCAATTGTTAAGACAATGTTGGAAATGAGTAAATAATTTTTCATAGAGTAATTGTTATAATTTAGTAAGGTTATTATGTGTTTTAAGTAAATAGTGAACTGCTTATTTCTTTTTTTGTTCTAATTTGTCTTGAGAATGAGCACACGTAATGCCTTTTTTTCGTAAGGCTACATTTTCGTTGATATGCAAAGACGGAAATTTCCCTTTTTTGGTAAATAAAATTTTTACTGCCAGTAATACAATGGCAATCAACAGAATTCCAACAGCTATCAAAAATGCTTTTATCATACCTATAAATTAGTACAAATTGTACGCAAATATAAAACATAAAACAGACAATTGTAAAAGCTTTTCTGTATTTTTGTGCTTTAATAATAAATGCTTGAACATTTTGTTTTTTTTTAACAATTCGTTTTGTTCAGAGTCCATTATGACAGCTATTCTTACATATAATTTTGTAAAATAATGATATTTAGTTTAGACCCAATCAATGTATGGGAGCAATTTGCAAACTTGAGTTCCATACCACGTGCTTCAAAAAATGAAGAGGCAATACGTCTTTATTTATTCGATTTTGCCAAAAAACATTCGCTACTTGCACAACAAGATGCAACTGGCAATGTGTTGATAACAAAAAAAACTTCACAGTTAGATTCACAACGTCCAACTATTGCATTGCAATCGCATATGGATATGGTGTGCGAAAAGGAAGTAACTAAACAACACGATTTTACCAAAGACCCGATTACATTATTGCGTGATGCTGATTGGATAAAAGCCGATGGCACAACGCTAGGAGCTGATAATGGCATTGGAATGGCTTTGCAATTGGCGGTTTTGATGTGCGATGAGGATTTTGGTAGAGATATTGAGTGTCTGTTTACTGTGGATGAGGAAACGGGTTTGACAGGGGCTTTTGGCTTAGAGAAAGATTTTTTATCAGCACCTTTGATGATAAATTTGGACTCTGAACAAGACGATGAAATTTTTATAGGATGTGCTGGTGGTTGCGATACGATTGCCCATTTTTCTATCCCAAAGGAGACCTTGCCAAGTGGCTATTTCTTTTTTGAGGTAAGTATACATGGCTTGCAAGGCGGGCATAGTGGCGATGATATAGAGAAAAAACGGGCGAATGCAAACCAACTATTAAATACCTATTTGCTTTCTATAGCAGATAAGTATTCATTGTGGCTAGGTGATGTAAGGGGTGGTTCGTTGCGGAATGCTATTCCCCGAGAAGCCTATGCGTGGTGTGCCGTTCCTCGCAAATTTAAAGAAAGTGTACGTGTTGATTGGAATATTTTTATAGCCGATGTGGAGCAAGAGTGGTTAGCTTATGAGCCTTCTATGCGTTTTGTTCTCTCTACAACCGATGCTTTTGCTGAGGGTTGGAGCAAGGATGCTCTAGCTGATTTTTTGCAAGCAGTATCAGCGTGTCCGCACGGTGTTATCAATTGGAGTGAAAAGATGCCTACTGTTGTGCAAACATCTACTAATCTGGCGGTTATATCATCTGCTCACAATGGCATCACAGTCGCTACAAATCAACGCAGTTTGAGTGAGCAAGAACGTGATGAAATTGCAGTGCGTATTAGGCAATTGTTTGAATTGTGTGGAGCTGAAGTGCTTAACCAAAACCATTATCCGGGCTGGGAACCTCGTTTTGAAGCCGACTTAGTAAAACATGCTACACGTGTGTACGCTAATTTGTTTGGTCAAGAACCCACTGTGCGTGTTATTCATGCTGGGTTAGAGTGTGGTGTTATATCAGGTACGTATCCTGCTATGGATATCATCTCGATTGGACCAACGATTAAAGACGCTCATTCGCCAAACGAACGGGTATCAATATCTTCTGTTCAAAAAATATGGGAATATTTGCTGGCGTTGTTGAGATAACAGAACTTTATTTCTCCCGTTTAGCAACCACAGACAATTGCATACCTCCTCGTATGTTCTGAATGAGTGTAATTGTACACCAATGTGGTTGTATAGCATTGAAAATATCGTCTGCAATTTCGCCTGCTAATGCTTCGGCAAATTTGGCTTCTTCGCGAAATGACCACAAATAGAGTTTCAAACTTTTACTTTCGATACAGTAGGCATCGGGAGAAAATTCGATGATAACACGATTAAAATCTGGTTGATGTGTTACAGGACAAAAACTGGTTAATTCATCGCTTTCAAATTTTATAATTTCTACGTTTTTGGGTGTTGGAAACGTATCGAGTTGTTTGGTAGGTGTGTTGCTTTTTTTGCCTAAATGTGTAAATTGAGGTGTATTCATGGTGTTATTCTTTTAAGATAAAGGGTATAAACGTGCCGCAGATGTACAGGTTTCATTTATTTCAATACATTTTACTTGTATGGCAGAGTTCTCAAACAGTCGTTGTGCTTCTGCTAAAATGAGTTCGGCAATATGCTCAGCCGTAGGATTCTTTTTTGTAACTAGTACTTTGTTGCCAAACGTACGCATACTATCAATCATCGGATCTTCTTCCCAGAGCATGGTTACGTGGTCAAGATTGTCGTCTATCCATGCTTTTAGTTTTTTTGTTTCGTTAAAATCGATAAGCATGTCTTTTTCATCCAAGTTAGTACCTTGTAAGTGCAATTTTACGCGATACGAATGACCGTGATTATTGCTACACTTGCCACAATAATTACGCAGTAAACGATGAGCTGCTTCAAATGTAAATTCTTTAGTGATAACGTATTGCATAGTTGTATAGTTATTTTTTTCGTTTGGCTCCCCACAATAGTACATGTAAGCGTGGCGAATAGTGAAAACCTTTTGTTATCAATTCATCCACCAATTTAGGTCGCAATTGCGATTGCAACGTGCATCCTTCTACTGCTAGATATACGCGGTTTTTATCAATAGAATAACGATTAATTACGTGTTCTATTTCGTCAATATCTGCAGATTGCTGTATGATAAATTTGAATATGCCCCAGTTACGAGCCGACCAATAGTGCAAATATTCCGTGTTTTGGCTATTAATCGCATTGCTTAGTTTTGGCGAAACTACCCAATTAAAGCGTTTGATGATGGATTCTTTCATAGCGACTCTCTCTATGTATGTGCCATCGGGCAATTCGATATGCAGAGGCTCTGTGGGGATAACCGTTCCATTCGTTTCTACATGGTATTTTTTACCAGGTATTACTAACTTATCCAATGCATACAAGGTAGGTTCACCTCCTGTAAAAATAATGTGTGTAGCTGCTGACGAGGCAATTATGTCTTTTAGTTCATCGGCTGTTTGAGGTATGAGTGTGTCATTTTTATACCAAGTATATTTAGAATCGCACCAAGAACATGCCAAATTGCAGTGTTGAAAACGGATAAACAAGCTATACACTCCTGCATAATTTCCTTCTCCCTGAATCGATTCAAAGATTTCGGCTACGTAATATGCAGGGCTAGTTTTCATGTGCATTTAAACAGTGTATGTTAGATGTAGAAATTCTTCGTATCCTTTTTTGCGTAATACACACGAAGGACACTCACCACATCCATATCCCCATGGGTGCATCGTTTCTTCTCCATTATAACAGGTAAGTGTGAGCTGGATAAGTTCGTTCAATTTTCCTGCCTCATGAGCCATAGCAAATGTTTCAGCTTTTGTTTTCCACATCAGCGGAGTATGTATTGAAACAGAAATATCCAAACCCAATGATAATTCAGTTGCTTTAGCTTTGATGTAATTGTCTCGACAGTCGGGATAACCCGAATAATCTGTTTCGCAGGTGCCCGTTACCAAATGAATGTGTTTGGTTTCTTGCTTGAACGCATGATTGGCTATAATCGTTAAAAATAATCCATTGCGATTGGGTACAAAACTCGCAGGTAAGTGCGACGCTTGTGCGTGCTGAGTATTGTGGCTGCTTGAGTTTAATAAAGAACTTTCGGCAATACTACTCATAAAAGAACCAATATCATACGTAAAATGAGGTACGTTAAAATGAGCTGCTATTTTTTTTGCGTATTCTATTTCTTTTGCATGACGTTGGTTATACGCAATACTAATAGCTTCCACTTCACTGAAATGTTGTAAAGCCCAAATTAAGCAAACAAAAGAATCTTGCCCGCCCGAAAGCAATATATACGCTTTATTTGTAGATGCTACCATAACTGTGTTTTTATTTATTCAGGATCTAGTCCTAATTGCTGTATCATATTCTCAAACTCGGGACGTTTTTTTTTCAATAAACGTATTTTGTCCACATTGCTTATGGCTTTGTGTTCTGCAGTGAGTGGTACCAATGTTATGAGCAAACTTATCTTGTCATTCTGTAGTTGTTGAGTCAAATACGCCATTAATTGAGGCTTAATGTCTTCGATATCTTTTACTAACAGAGGGTCATTCACTTCCAGTTCAATACTCGATTTTGCTATTTGTTTTGGCTTCTTGCTTGAAAACAAAAACAACATTTTATGTCTATCTGGAATTTCGTTACCAAATTTTCGCCAAACTTCTTCTAATTGCACTTGTGTAAATGGTTCTTCACGCAGTGTTTTTTCCTTTGCAGGTTGTATGGTTTGTGTTTGTTGACTCACAGATGAGCTAATCTGTTTGATAGAAACACTACCAACAGAAGATGTACTAATAGGGGTTGATGGAGGTGTACTTTTGGTAGGAGGTGTGGTATAAGTGGGTGTGGCAACCAGCTTGCTAGCTTCCTTTTGTATGGGAGTCGCTTGCGGTTGCGTTGTGTTTGTTTGAATAACTTGTAATGGTGTGCTACCCTGGTGTTGTGCTACTTTGGGTGTGAGTATCTGACACAATTTAATAAGACATAATTCTATTAATAAACGTTTATT